>JAURXG010000573.1 GCA_030654555.1 Aquabacterium sp. | reverse complement strand
CTCGGCGGCCCAGCGGCAGGTGTCGACGAAGTACTGCATGGCCCCTTCGCGCGAGGGCACCGCGCCGTGGAAGGCGCTGCCCTGGTCGGGCCAGCCGGTTTCGCTGATCACCACGCGTTTGCCCGGCGCCGCCGCACGCGTGCGCGCCACCATGGTCTGCATGTAGGCCAGCGCCTGCTCGCGCGGGCAGCCTTCCCAGAAGGGGTAGCAGTTGGTCAGCACCACGTCGCAGGCGGCGGTGATGCGCGGGTGCTTCTCGAACAGGTAGTAGGCGTCGACGTAACCCACCGCCACACCGGGCAGCGCGTCCTTCACGCGCTGGATGCAGGCCAGCAGCTCGTCCTCGCTCATGTCCTCGCGCAGCAGCACCTCGTTGCCGACGGCGACGATGTCGGCATGGCCCGCGCGCGCGACCTCGATCACGCCCTGCAGCTCGGCCTCGTTGATCTTCGGATCGGTGCCCAGCCAGGCGCCGACCAGCGTCTTGAAACCGAGTTCGCGCGCGAGGCGCGGTGTCTGCTCGTGGCCGTCGGTGCACGAGAAGCTGCGCACCCAGCCGGCGTGCGGCCGGATGATCTGCAGCCGTTCGCGGATCTGCGCCTCGGCGATCTGGTCGCCAGGCTGCTGGCCTTCGAGGTAGGGGCTGAAGCACAGGCCGTGCACACCATGCCGCAGCGTGGCGGTGAACTCGGCGGCCAGCGTGTCGCGTGTCTGGCTCGTCCAGACCTCGGGGCCGGCATGCGACCACCGGCCGGACGGCATCGCGCCGGCCTCGGGCTGGGCGCCGGAGTGCAACCGGCTCGTCGCCTGCAGGTGCTCGCCCTGCTCGTGTGTCTGCGCCACGGCCTGGGCCGTCACGCGGTTCGGGGGGGATCCGGGTCGGGACATGGTGATCTCTCTCAGCGCGGCTCAGCGCGGGTCTTGGGTGAGGCCTTGGGCGGCGCCTTGGGTGGGGTCTTCTTGGCCGGGCGCCTGGCGGGTGCCGTGGCCGGGGTCTTGCGCGGCGGCCTGGGCGCGGCCTTGGCGAGCGGTGCGGCCTCGCGCTGCCAAGGGAACCGTCCCGGGCCGATGGGCTTGACCGGGCCGTAACCGCCCACCTTGTCGTAGACGCGCACGTAGTCGACCACCAGTTCGGCCGGGAACCGGGTCTGGTCGTTCGGCACGCCCGGGAAGTTGCCGCCCACGGCCACGTTCATCAGCAGGTAGAAGGGCTGGTCGAAGGGCGCGGGCCAGGGGTTCAGGTCGGCAGGCCGGCCCGGCTGCAGGCCGGCACCGTCCTTGCGCCTGCTGCAACTCCACCAGTGGTCGTAGGTGCAGGTGTGCACGCCGTCGACGTAGAAGCGGATCTCACCCGGCTCCCACTCCACGCTGTAGACGTGCCAGTCGGACACCCCGCTGCCCGCGGGCAGCGGGTGCACGGTGGTGATGAGCGACCGCTTGGGGTAGGTGCTGCCGAAGTGGATGCTGTTGAGCACCTCGTGCGGCTTCTCGCCGACGATCTCCATCAGGTCGATCTCGCCGCTGGCCGCCCAGCCGCCGTAGGCGTCGTCCACCGGCAGCATCCACAGCGCGGGCCACAGGCCCTTGCCCCAGGGCACCTGGGCACGGAACTCGACTCGCCCGTAACACGTGGCGAACAAAACCGTGCCATCGCGCTTCTTGGTCTTCAGCCGCGCCGAGGTGTAGCCGCAGCCGTGCAGCGGCGCCTTCACGGCGCGAATGCGCAGGCAGCTGTCGCTCACGGTGACGTTCTCGGGCTCGTGCGTGTAGTACTGCAGTTCCTCGTTGCCCCAGCCTTCGACCCAGGCGTGGTTCTTGTAATCGTAGAAACCGTTGCCGATGTCGAAGTCCCACTTGCTGCGGTCGACCGTGTCGCCATCGAACTCGTCGTGCCAGACCAGCTTCCAGCGCGGCTTGCGGGTGGCCGGCAATCTGGTGGCTGGCTCCTTGGCGGACGGCGTCTTGGCGGCTGGCGTCTTGGCGGGTGGTGTCTTGTCGATGCTCATGCGGCGCTCCTGCCGGCGGCGTCGATCGCGTCGTTCGCGGCGATCAGGTCGAGGTCTTCGCCGAGGCGGTGGCGGTGGTCGCCGGCGATGTGGCCGCCGCCGTGGTCGGCGATCGCGCCGGGCACGCGGCAGAGCCGATCCCGGATCGACTCGCCCTTGCCGTCGTCGATGGTGGCGCCGTCGATCGGGAAGGCGCTGGTGGCCACGCCCCAGACGAGGTGCGGCGGAAAGTGCGCACTGGCTGCGGCGGGCGCGACGGGCTGGAGGCCGTCGCGGCGAATCAAGGACATGCGCATGAGAGATCAGGCCGAGGCGGCGACGAGAGAAGCGGAATCGGTGGCGGCCCCCATCACCGCGCCAGCCGGCCGGCGAGACAGGCGACCGGTTGGTGACGACAGCACGGTCACGCGCTTGAAAGCGCTTTCAAACTATAGGGCGTGCGCCTTCGGCATGTCAATCGAGGGTAAGCGAGCAGGCCGTGCGTCGGCCCGCTTGGCGACGGCTTGGCGCCGCGCCGCGAAAGGCGGCCCGGGCCGGGCTCGCCTCAGCCGCGCAGGCGGCGGCTGGACTCGCGCGCGATCAGGCGCGGCGCGGGCACGTCGACGCCGGGCGTCTTGCCAGCCAGCAGCTGCAGCATCGCGGTGGCCGCCAGGCGGCCCATCTCGTAGGCGGGCTGGTGCACCGTGCTCATAGGCGGACTGGTGTACATCGAGGTCGGCAGGTCGTCGAAGCCGACCACCGACACGTCCTCGGGCACACGCAGTGATCGCCGGTGCAGGCCCAGCATCGCGCCGCAGGCCATCTGGTCGTTGGCCGCGAAGATCGCGGTGAACCGCTGGCGCGTCTCCAGCAGGCGGTCGACGGCCAGCAGGCCGCTCACCTCGTGGTATTCGCCGGGCACCACCAGCGCCGGGTCGTAGGCCAGCCCCGCATCTTCGAGCGCCAGGCGGTAGCCGCGGTGCCGGTCGTTGGCATCGGGGTGGTCGGCATCGCCGGCGATGAAGGCGATGCGCTGGTGCCCCAGTTCGACCAGATGCCGCGTGGCCAGACGACCCCCTTCGACGTTGTCGAAGTGCAGCGAGAACAGCCCCGGCGCCTTCAGCTGCCGCCCCGTCACCACCACCGGCAGCTGCTTGGCGCAGGCCTTCAGCGCCGCATCGGTCAGCCGGCCGGTCAGCACGATGATGCCGTCCACCCGGCGCGAGCGCAGCACGTCGATGCAGCGCGCCTCGGTGGCGGCATTCCAGTGGCCGCTGACGAACAAGGGGCTGTAGCCGGCGGGATCGAGTTCGTCCTCGATGCCGCGCAGCGCGGCGCCGTAGAACGGGCTGTCGATGGCCTGCGTGACCACGCCCACGCTCAGCGTGCGGCCACCGGCCAGGCCGCGCGCGATCGGGTTGGGCACGAAGCCCAGCCGGGCGATGGCGTCGTCGACGGCCTGCTTCTTCAAGCCGCTGACCACCGCCGTGCCGTTGAGGATGCGCGAGACGGTGCTGGGCGACACACCCGCCGCCTGCGCCACCATCTCGAGCGTGATGGTCCCGGCGGCATGGCTGGCCGCGGCCCGGCCGTCTCGGGACTTGCTGGGGGTTGGCTTCATCGGCGACCGCTGGACATCATCGGCCCGCAGTGTAAGCGTGACGCAGCGGCTCAGGCCGCTGCAGCGTGGGGTGATGATGGCGCTTTCAGGCTCGACGGGGCAACCGACCCCGATCGAGGTCGATCCAGGCCGGCCGCGCAGGAAACGCTATGATTCCATAAGTTTGGAATAGATGGCGATCCCTGCCTGGTACCGCAGGCCTCGACGCCGCCTTCGCACAACACATTTGACCGGAGCCCTGCCATGCGTGCCGTCACCCAGAAGCTCTCGTTCCTGGACCGCTACCTCACGGTCTGGATCTTTGCGGCGATGGCGCTCGGCGTCGGTCTGGGCCACTTCGTGCCGGGCACCGAAGCCTTCATCAACCGCTTTCAGGTCGGCACCACCAACGTGCCCATCGCGCTGGGCCTGATCCTGATGATGTACCCGCCCTTCGCCAAGGTGCGCTACGAGGAACTGCCCGACGTCTTTCGCGACAAGAAGGTGCTGGGCCTGTCGCTGGTGCAGAACTGGATCGTCGGCCCGCTGCTGATGTTCGCGCTGGCGATCATCTTCCTGCACGACAAGCCCGAGTACATGGTCGGCCTGATCATGATCGGACTGGCCCGCTGCATCGCAATGGTGATCGTCTGGAACGAGCTCGCCAAGGGCTCGACCGAGTACGCCGCCGGGCTGGTGGCCTTCAATTCGATCTTCCAGGTGCTGTTCTTCAGCGTCTATGCCTGGCTCTTCATCACCGTGCTGCCCCCGCTCTTCGGGCTGTCCGGTTCGGTGGTCGACATCTCCATCGGGCAGATCGCCGAGAGCGTGTTCATCTACCTCGGCATCCCCTGCATCGCCGGGGTGCTGACGCGGGTGGTGATGCTGAGGTTCGTCAGCAGGGACTGGTACCACGCGCACTTCGTGCCGAAGATCGGCCCCATCACGCTGGTGGCCCTGCTGTTCACCATCGTCGTGATGTTCAGCCTGAAGGGCCAGCTGATCGTCAGCATCCCGTTCGACGTGGTACGCATCGCCATCCCGCTGCTGATCTACTTCCTGGTGATGTTCCTGTTCTCGTTCTTCATGAGCAAGCGCCTGGGCGCGAACTACGAGAAGAGCGTGACGCTGTCGTTCACCGCGGCCAGCAACAACTTCGAGTTGGCCATCGCCGTGGCGATCGCGGTGTACGGCATCAACTCGGGGGCCGCGTTTGCCGCGGTCATCGGGCCCCTGGTCGAAGTGCCGGTGATGATCTTCCTGGTCAACATCGCGCTGTGGTTCCAGCGAAGGTATTTCGCCGCTACGCCGGCCCGCCCGGCGCGCGCATGAAAGCAGGCCATGAACGAAGAATCCGCCGTTGCCTCACTCGCTGCCCTGGCGCAGGGCATGCGCCTGCGCGTGTTTCGCGCCCTGGTGGGTGCCGGCCCGCAGGGCCTGACACCCAGCGTGCTGTCGGCCACCCTGGACGTGCCGGCATCGACACTGTCCTTCCATCTGAAGGAGCTGATGAATGCCGGCCTGGTGTCGCAGGAACGCGACGGCCGCCACCTGATCTACCGGCCGGCCCTGGGCCAGATGCAGGCCTTGCTGGATTACCTCACGGCGCACTGCTGCCAGGGCCTGTCGTGCACACCGGCCCCGGCACAGGCGCGCATCAACTGCGGATGACCGGACCATGAGCGACATCACCATCTTCCACAACCCCGCCTGCGGTACCTCGCGCAATGCGCTGGCGCTGATCCGCAACAGCGGTGTCGAGCCGACCATCGTGAACTACCTCGAGACACCGCCGGGCCGTGCCAGGCTGGTCGAGCTGCTGGCGGCGATGGGCATCCCGGTGCGGGCCCTGCTGCGGCGCAAGGGCACGCCCTACGACGACCTGAAGCTCGACGATCCGGCCTGGACCGACGACCAGTTGATCGACTTCATGGTGGCGCATCCCCTCCTGATGAACCGCCCGGTCGTCGTCACGCCGCTGGGCACCCGGCTGTGCCGGCCGTCGGAGGCCGTGCTCGACCTCCTGCCCTCGCCCCAACAGGCGCCGTTTGCCAAGGAAGACGGTGAGGCGGTCATCGATGCGGAGGGCCGTCGCATCGTCCGCTGATGGCCACCGGCCAGGCGCGCCGCCCGACATCGACACCGGCGGCCGGTTCAACCGCCCTGCCGCCGCCTCAATGCACCGATCGGCCCTGGCCCTGCCAGAACTGCGCGCGGATGGCCTTCTTGTCGAGCTTGCCCAGGCCGGTGACCGGCAGCGCGTCGACGAAGTCGATCGCCTTGGGCGTGTAGACCGCGCCCTTGCGGTCGCGCACCAGGGCCATCAGCGCCTCGGGGCTGACGCTGGCGCCCGGGCGCAGCACCACCAGCGCGCGCACCGCCTCGCCCCACTTGGCATCGGGCACGCCCACCACCGCCGCCGAGGCCACCGCCGGGTGCAAGGACAGCGCGTCCTCCACCTCCCGCGGGTAGACGTTGAAGCCGCCGCTGATGATCATGTCCTTGGAGCGGTCGACGATGTAGAGGTAGCCATCGGCATCGCGCCGCGCCATGTCGCCGGTGTAGAGCCAGCCGTGGCGCAGCGCCTGGGCCGTCTCCTCGGGCTTGTTCCAGTAGCCTTGCATCACGATCGGGCCGCGCACGCAGATCTCGCCCACCTCGCCCTCGGGCACCTCCTGCCCGTCGTCGTCGAGCAGCCGCACCTGGTTGCCCACGCAGGGCGTGCCGCAGGAGGCCAGGCGCTCAGGGTGGTGCACCGGGTCGTGCTCGTGCTGGTGCAGCACCGCCACGGTGTTGGGTGCCTCGGACTGCGCATACAGCTGCATGAAGACCGGGCCGAACTCGCGCATGCCTTCGATCAGCCGGGCCGGCGACATCGGTGAGGCGCCGTAGATGATCAGCTTCAGGCTGGACAGGTCGGCGCCCTGGCGCGCCGGGCTGTCGAGCAACACGTAGATCATCGTCGGCACCAGGAAGGTGGCGGTGATGCGGTGCTCCTCGACCAGGTGCACGAACTTCTCGGCGGTGAAGCCCTTGGTCATCGCGTAGGTGCCGCTCTTGAGCAGCACCGGCATGATCATCGCGCCCGAGGCGTGGGTGATCGGCGTCAGCGCCAGGAAGCGGATCTCGCTGGGCCAGTCCCAGTCGGCCATCTCGGTGAGGATCATCGTGACGTGCACGCGGTGGGTGTGCGCGACGCCCTTGGGCCGGCCGGTGGTGCCGCCGGTGTAGATCAGCACGCAGACGTCCTCGGGCTCGGCCTGGGGCACCAGGCGCATGGGCGTGAAGGCGGCGGCCGCCGCCAGCAGGTCGTCGCCGAAGCCGTCGTTGGGGCCGAAGCTCGGCAGCCGCTGCACGCCCGGCACGCGCTGCGCCAGCACACGGGCGCGATCGGTGAAGCTCAGCGGGTCGACGAACAGCGTCTGCACGCCGCTGTCCTCGAGGATGTAGGCGTGGTCGTCTTCCGACGAGGTGGGGTTCATCCAGGTCACCCGCAGCCCCATCACGTAGGCCGCCGCGGTGATCACGAAGGCTTCGGGCCGGTTGGCCGACAGCGTGGCCACGGCATCCCCGCGCTTCAGGCCCCGCGCGGCCAGCGCCTGGATCACCGTGCTGACCAGCGTGCCGAGGTGGCGATAGGTCCAGCGGGTGTCGTCGCAGATGAAGGCCACCCGGTCGCCACCGCGCCGGATGGCGCTGACCACCAAGTCCCCCACGGTGCAACCCTCGTACAGCCTGTCGGTCATCGCTCTGCCCTGCCCTCACCAGCCCATGGACCGCACCCCGCGGCGATCCTCGGGCCGAAGTATCGGCAGCCCGAGGCCGCCTGCTTCGTCCAAAGCGACGAATTTCAAATCGCCTCGCGTCGCTACACTGATTTGCACACCGGCCGCGGCCCCGCGCGCCGCTCAAGGAGACCGACATGCAGCCGCTGGTGATCCGCGAAGACCACGATGGCCTCGCCACCCTGACCCTCAACCGCCCCGACAAGCTGAACGCGCTGACGGTGGCGATGTTCCAGCAGCTGCGCGCGCATGTGGCGGCGCTGGCGGCCGACACTGAGCGCATCGGCCTGGTGCTGCTGCGCGGCGCCGGCAAGTGCTTCTCGGCCGGCCACGACCTGGCCGATATTGCCCATGGTGAACGCCCGCCGGCGCCGCACTACCAGGCCGACACCATCGAGCTGCTGGCCGACCTGCCGCAGCCGGTGATCAGCGCCGTGCACGGCCATTGCTACACCGGCGCACTGGAACTGGCGCTGGCCGGCGACCTGATCGTGGCCGCGGCGTCGGCCAAGTTCGCCGACACCCATGCGCGCTGGGCGCTGACCCCCGTGTGGGGCATGAGCCAGCGCCTGCCGCGCCGCGTGGGGCTGGCCAAGGCCCAGGAGATGACCTACACCGCCCGCACCTACACCGGCGCCGAGGCGCTCGCGATGGGGCTGGTGAACTGGTGCGTGAGCGCCGACGGCTTCGACGCCGAGCTCGCGCGCTTCACCCGGTCCATCCTGGCCAACTCGTGGTTCAGCCTGCGCGCCAACAAGCGGCTGTACCGCGAGACCGAGGGCCTGCCACTGCGCGCTGGCCTGTCGCACGAGATCCACCGCACCGAAGGCCGCGGGCCCGACATGGACGCGCGCATCGCCGGCTTCCTGAACAAGCAGAGCAAGCTGTCGTAGGCACCCCTGGGGCCTGGCCGCACCAAGGGCTTCAGGCGGGATCGGTGGGAGGTGGATGCAGTTCGGCCGCCAGCGCCCCCAGCCGCAGCTCGCCGGCCGGCGTCTGCCCGCCCGAGGCCAGGAAGCGCTGCATCGCCGCGCGCGTGCCGGCATCGCCCAGCGTGCCCTGAAAGGCCGCGGCCTCGGCCTGCAGATCGGCCACCACGTCCTTCTCGGCGCGCAGCACGCTGGCCTTGGCGGCCGCCACCGCATGCGGCGGAAACGACGCGATGCGCGCGGCCAGCCGGTCGACATGGGGCCACAGCGCGTCGGCCGGCAGCGCGCGGTTGACCCAACCCCAGGCCTCGGCCAGCTCGGCGCTCACGTCGTCGCAGCCCAGCACCACCTCCAGCGCGCGGCCGCGCCCCAGCAGCCGCGACAGCCGCACCGTGCCCGAGCCGCCGGGCAGGATGCCCAGCGCCACCTCGGGCTGGTTGAACACCGCCCGGCCGCGCAGCGCAAAGCGCATGTCGCAGCTCAGCGCGATCTCGCTGCCCCCGCCGCCGGCGCGGCCTTCGATCACCGCGATGGTGGTCTTGGGCATGGTGCGCAAGGCCTCGCACATGCGGTGGAAGGGCGACAGCGGCGCCGGTTCGGCGCCCGCCACCGGCGCATCGGCCGGAAACCTCAGGATCAGCCCGACGTCGAAGTGCGCGA
>JAURXG010000568.1 GCA_030654555.1 Aquabacterium sp. | reverse complement strand
GAAATTCGCATCCGTGTCGACAAGAACGAACGGGTGCTGATCACGACCCTGACCAAGCGCATGGCCGAGCAATTGACCGACTATCTGACGGAGAACGGCGTCAAGGTGCGCTACCTGCACTCCGACATCGACACGGTCGAGCGGGTGGAGATCCTGCGCGACCTGCGGCTGGGCGTGTTCGACGTGCTGGTGGGCATCAACCTGCTGCGCGAAGGCCTGGACATCCCCGAGGTGTCGCTGGTGGCGATCCTGGACGCCGACAAGGAGGGCTTCCTGCGCTCCGAGCGCAGCCTGATACAGACCATCGGCCGGGCGGCGCGCAACCTCAACGGCCGCGCCATCCTCTACGCCGACAAGATGACCGAGTCGATGAACAAGGCCATCGGCGAAACCGAGCGCCGGCGCGAGAAGCAGGTGGCCCACAACCTGGCGATGGGCATCACGCCGCGCAGCGTGAAGAAGGAGGTCAAGGAGCTGATCGACGGCGTGATCAACGCGCAGGACGACAAGAGCAAGGTGCGCGGCCTGGTCGAGGCGGCCGAGGTCGAGGCGCTGAGCGAGAAGGACCTGTCCAAGCGCATCAAGCTGCTCGAAAAGCAGATGCTGGAGCACGCCAAGAACCTGGAATTCGAGAAGGCTGCCCGCGTGCGCGACCAGCTGGCGCTGCTGCGCGAGCAGGCGTTTGGCGGCGCGGGGCACGACACCAATGTCGTGCCGCTGGTGGCGGTGCCGGCCGGACGCTGACGGCGCCACCGCGCCATCCTGGCGCTGAGGTGCGTCAAGCTCAGCCGCGAAATATCCGTACCGCCTGGGTCACCACCTCGGCCTGGCCGTGCATCGATTGCGCGGCGGCGGCCAGTTCTTCGACCATCGCGGCGTTTTGCTGGGTCAGGCCGTCGAGTTCGGCCACCGCGGCGTTGACCTGGGCCACGCCCTTCGATTGTTCGCCCGCGGCGGTGCTGATCTCGGTGATCAACGCGTGCACCCGCTGCACCGCGGCCTGGGTCTGGCGGGTGGTGTCGCCGGTGGTCTGGGCCAGCGCGGTGCCGGCGTCGACCTTGTTCGAGGCGTCCTCGATCAGCAGCTTGATCTCGCGCGCCGCGGTGCTGGTGCGCTGTGCCAGCGCCCGCACCTCGGCGGCCACCACCGCGAAGCCACGGCCGGCG
>JAURXG010000554.1 GCA_030654555.1 Aquabacterium sp. | reverse complement strand
ATCGGCATCGAGATCGAGCATGTCAACTTCGCCGCCGACTACAAGGACCGCGTCTTCGCCGAGTTCCTGCGCGAGTACGAGGCCGGCCGCACGCCCAACCCCGACGTGCTGTGCAACGCCGAGATCAAGTTCAAGGCCTTCCTCGACCACGCGATGCGCCTGGGCGCCGAGAAGATCGCCACCGGCCACTATGCGCGGGTGCGCGATATTGCAGGTCGATTTGAACTGCTCAAGGGCCTGGACCCGCTGAAGGACCAGAGCTACTTCCTGCACCGGCTGAACCAGGCGCAGCTGACCAGGACCCTGTTCCCGGTGGGGGAGCTGCCCAAGACCGAGGTGCGGCGCATCGCCGCCGAGATCGGCCTGCCGAATGCGAAGAAGAAGGATTCGACCGGCATCTGCTTCATCGGCGAGCGGCCGTTCCGAGAGTTCCTCAACCGCTACCTGAGCCACCAGCCCGGCCCCATCGTCGACGACCGCGGCCGCACGCTGGGCCAGCATGTGGGCCTGAGCTTCTACACGCTGGGCCAGCGCCAGGGGCTGGGCATCGGCGGGGTCAAGGAGAAGGGCGCGGCGCGTGGTGCCGGCGACCACGCCCCCTGGTTCGTGGCGCGCAAGGACCTGGCGCGCAACGCACTGGTGGTGGTCCAGGGGCACGGCCATGCCTGGCTGCAATCACGCACGCTGCAGTTCGACGATGCCAGCTGGGTGGCCGGCGCAGCGCCGGCCGACGGGCCGCTGGCCGCCAAGACGCGTTACCGCCAGGCCGATGCCGCCTGTGCGCTGGCCGCGCTGGGCGAGGGGCGCTACCGCCTCGACTTCAGCGAACCGCAGTGGGCGGTGACGCCCGGGCAATCGGCCGTGCTGTACCAGGGCGAGGTGTGCCTGGGTGGCGGGGTGATCGCCTCGGCCGGTTGACGCACTCGGCGCGCCCGGCTCAAGTCGACCGCCCGGCCAGCCGATAGGCAATGGTCAGCCCTCGCGCGTCCGGCGTGGGTGGCCCGACCTTGCCGCCATGCCCGACCCCACCGCCCCGCTGCCCCGCCCCGATCGCCCGACGCCCGCCGACTTGATGGGGCGGCGGGCGGCGCGGTGGGCACTCGCGGCCCTCGCCTGGGCCGCCATGCCGCTGCCTGCCGGCGCCGGCACGCTGGTCTTGCAGGCCAGTGATGCATCGGGGCAGCCGCTGGCCGGCGCCGTGGTGTTCCTCGAGTCGAAGGAGGCCAAGGCCGCCAGCCGGGCCGCCACCGGCGTCGAGATCGTGCAGGCCAACCGGCAGTTCAACCCGGCGGTGACGGTGGTGCCGGTGGGCACGGCGGTGAACTTCCCGAACCGCGACACGGTGCGCCACCACCTGTACTCGTTCTCGCCGGTGAAGACCTTCGAGATCAAGCTCTACGTGGGCACGCCGGCCGCGCCGGTGGTGTTCGACCAGCCCGGCATCGCGGTGCTGGGCTGCAACATCCACGACCAGATGGCCGCCTGGGTGGTGGTGGTGGACACCCCCCACCACGGCATCACCGGGCCCGATGGCCGGCTGAGCCTGGCCCCGGTGCCGGCCGGCAGCTACCGGCTGCGCAGCTGGCACCCACGCTTGCCGCCCGGCGCGCCGGCGCAAGACCAGGCATTGCAGATGCCCGCCGCCGGCAGCGTGCAGGCGGCGGTGAAGATCGCAGGGCTGATGCCATGACGACGGGCACCGACCGCAGCGCCCCGGCCAGCGCCTCGCGCGGGCTGCCGCGCTGGCTGCAGCGCCTGCAGCCACGCACGCTGCGGCTGTCGGCGCGGTTCGTGCTGGTCTCGCTGGCGCTGCTGCTGCTGGTGCAGGCCGCCGGCTTCGTGGTGATCCAGCAGAGCATCGACCGCAACGCCCATGCCCAGCTGGCCGACCGGCTGACGCTGGCCGAACGCGTGTGGCAGCGCCTGCTCGACCAGCGCGCGGCCAAGCTGCACCAGGGCGCGGCGGTGCTGGCCGCCGACTACGGCA
The DNA here is from genome assembly GCA_030654555.1 of Aquabacterium sp. Taxonomy (GTDB): domain Bacteria; phylum Pseudomonadota; class Gammaproteobacteria; order Burkholderiales; family Burkholderiaceae_C; genus Pseudaquabacterium. Next base: position 155 of record JAURXG010000554.1, on the reverse strand, counting down.
TCCGCGAGGCGGTGGGCACCGGCGACCTGGAGACCCTGCGCTCGGCGCTGGGCAACCACGGCGCGCGCATCGGCGCGACGCTGGCCGCGCTGCTCGACACCCGGCTGGCCGTGCAGGCGCTGGGCGAGGGCGCCGACGCCGCGCTGGCGCCGGCG
>JAURXG010000184.1 GCA_030654555.1 Aquabacterium sp. | reverse complement strand
GCAGCAGCTCGGCGAGCTGCTCTTCGAGCTTCTCGGTGCCGCGGCCCAGCGGCGCGTTGTCGAGGTTGCCGCAATCGGGGCAGGCTCGCGGCACACGCTCGGTGAAGCCGCGGTGGTGGCAGCGCAGCGTGCGCTCGCCCTTGTGGAACACGCGCCAGGCGCTGCAGTGCGGGCAGCCGCTCTTCCAGCCGCAATCGGCGCAGTGCAGCACCGGCGCGTAACCACGCCGGTTGAGGAACACCAGGCACTGCTCGCCACAGGCCACGCGCTCGCGCAGCGAGTCGATCACCATCGGCGCCAGCACCGGTGATTGGCCGGCCACCCGCGGCAGCACGCCCATGTCGAACAGCCGCACCCGCGGCAGCGCACCGCCGCCGATGCGCGCGTCCAGCGCCAGCCGCTGGTAGCGCTGCTGCGGCCCGGGCAGGGCGCGCTGCCAGGTCTCGAGCGAGGGCGTGGCCGAGCCCAGGATCACCGGTACCCGCTCGAGGTGGGCGCGGTAGACGGCGAGGTCGCGCGCCGAGTAGCGGGCACCCTCCTGCTGCTTGTAGGACGGGTCGTGCTCCTCGTCGACCACGATCAGCCCCAGCCGCGGCAGCGGGGCGAACACGCTCATGCGCGTGCCCAGCACGATGTCGGCCCGGCCCAGGTGGGCCATCAGCCAGTTGCGCAGCCGCTGCACCGGCGTCAGGCCGCTGTGCATGGCCACCAGCCGGTGGCCGGGAAAGCGCTCGGCAAACCGCGCCTCGAGTTGCGGCGTAAGGTTGATCTCGGGCACCAGCACCAGCGCCTGGCGGCCGCTGTCCAGCACCCGCTCGGTGGCATGCAGGTAGACCTCGGTCTTGCCGCTGCCGGTGACGCCATGCAGCAGCATCGGCGGCGGCCGCGGCGTGGCGCCGGCGCCCTGGAAGGCCGCCTCGAAGGCCGCCAGCGCCGCCAACTGCTCGGCGGCCAGCTGCGGCCGCACCGGCTCGGCATGCACCGCCGCCGGCGCGGCATTCAGCTTCTTGATCAACCGTGCCAGGCGCTTGGCCAGGCCGGGCGCGTCCAGCTTGCGCAGTTCTGGCGGCAGCACCGACAGCGCCAGCTCGCCCACGCTGCGCTGGTAGTAGCTGGCGGCAAAGTCGACCAGCGCCAGCCAGGCCGGCGCCATCGGCGGCAGCGCCTCGAACACCTCGCCCACTGGCCGCAGCTGGTGGGTGGCCGCGGCGGCGGGCGCGTCGGGCGGCGGCACGTCGTCGTGCCACACGATGCCCAGCAGCTCGCGCTTGCCCAGCGGCACCCGCAGCAAGGTGCCGGGCGCCAGTGGCTGCTCACTCAGGTATTGCAGCGCGCCGGTCAGGCCGCTGTGCTGCGGCGCCTCCACGGCCACCGAGACGGTGATGGCGGTCACCTAGAACCATCCCGTACTTGCGGGGGTTTTTTCGCCTTCACATCAAGAAACCCCGTTAAGTCGATGATTGAAAACGAGTTTTCCAACTATCCCCGGCTTCTGTGGATAACTTTGTGGGAAAGCTGCTCGCGGACGCGCTAAGTGCTTGATCCAACGGGCTCCGGGCTGGATTGCCCAAGTTTGAGGCAGCGCCGGAAAGCTGTTTTACATCAATCACTTAGCACGAATTTTCAGCAAATCCGATGCTGCGCTGCACTTTCTTGACCGGCACTTTGTCGCAGGAGCGTTTTTGGGGATAAGTCAAGCCCTGAGCGCTCACTCACCCCAAAATGACGAGGTGGCGAGGCGTCGAAGATTCAACGCGCGGCCGCACCCTGACGCAGCGTGGGCGAGTGCCCGTGCACCGCCTCGACCAGCGCCTGCACATGCTCGATGGGGGTGTGCTGGTTGATGCCGTGGCCCAGGTTGAAGATGTGCCCACCCCAGCGGCCATCGGCGCGCTGCGGGCTGCCGAAGCTGTCGAGCACCGCGCGCGCCTCGGCGGCCACGGCCTCGGGCGTGGCAAACAGCACCATCGGATCGAGGTTGCCCTGCAGCGCCACCTGGTCGTCCACGCGCTGGCGCGCCAGGCCCAGGTCGCAGGTCCAGTCCAGGCCCACCACGTCGGCGCCGGTCGCGGCGATCTGCTCCAGCCACTGGCCGCCACCCTTGGTGAAGACGATGGCCGGGATGCGCTGGCCCGCATGCTCGCGCTTGAGCTGGTTCATCACGCGCTGGGTGTAGGCTAGGCTGAAGGCGTGGAAGGCCCGGTGCTCGAGCACGCCGCCCCAGGAGTCGAAGATCATCACGGCCTGCGCGCCGGCATCGATCTGGGCGTTCAGGTAGGCCGCCACGGCGTCGGCGTTGATCGCCAGGATGCGGTGCAGCAGGTCGGGCCGCGAATACAGCATGGTCTTGACCAGCCGGTAGTCGTCCGAGCCGCCGCCTTCGACCATGTAGCAGGCCAGCGTCCAGGGGCTGCCCGAGAAGCCGATCAGCGGGACCCGGCCGTTCAAGGCCTTGCGGATCGAGGTGACCGCGTCGAACACGTAGCGCAGCTTGTCCAGGTCGGGCACGGCCAGCTTGGCGACCGCGGCTTCGTCGCGCAGCGGGTGTGCGAACTTCGGGCCCTCGCCGGCGCCGAAGCTCAGGCCCAGGCCCATCGCATCGGGCACGGTGAGGATGTCGGAGAACAGGATCGCCGCGTCGAGCTGGTAGCGGTCGAGCGGCTGCAGCGTCACCTCGGTGGCGTAATGCGGGTTGGTGGCCAGGCCCATGAAGCTGTTGCCCGCCGCCATCCGCGAGGCGCGGTACTCGGGCAGGTAACGCCCGGCCTGGCGCATCAGCCACATCGGCGTATGGTCGGTGGGCTGGCGCAGGCAGGCGCGCAGGAAGGTGTCGTTTTGCAGCGGGGCGTTCATGCGTCGGATTATGGCCGCCGCCCCGCCGGCGCCGCCGCGGCGCCCGGCTTGAATTGACCGCCTCGCGCCCTCAGCTATGCTGCAGCGCGCGCAAGGGCTGCGCAGGAGGATTCCATGTCACGTCTACGTTCGGGTTTGATCGCCACGCTGCTGGGCTTCACGCTGCTGTTGTCGGGCTGCGGCTACAACGATTTCCAGCGCCTGGACGAGGACGTCAAAGGCAGCTGGGCCGAGGTGCTGAACCAGTACCAGCGCCGCAGCGACCTGATTCCCAACATCGTGGCCACGGTCAAGGGCGAGGCCAACTTCGAGCAAGAGACGCTGACCAAGGTGATCCAGGCCCGCGCCAGCGCCACCAGCATCCAGGCCACGCCCGAGCTGATCAACGACCCCGCCGCGTTCGAGAAATTCCAGGCCGCGCAGGGCCAGCTGACCGGCGCGCTGAGCCGGCTGATGGTGGTGGCCGAGCAATACCCCAACCTGAAGGCCAACCAGGCCTTCCAGGATCTGCGGGTGCAGCTCGAAGGCACCGAGAACCGCATCACCGTGGCACGCAACCGCTACATCAAGTCGGTGCAGCAGTACAACGTGCTGACGCGCAGTTTCCCGACCAACCTGACGGCGATGATCTTCAGCTACAACGTCAAGCCCAGCTTCACCGTGGCCAACGAGGCGGCGATCAGCGTGCCGCCGTCGGTCAGCTTCGACAAGCCGGCGGTCGCCCCGGCACCGGCAGCCTCGCGCTGACCGGCCCGTGATGCGCTGGCTGCGCCGCCTGTCGCCGGCCCTGCTGGGGCTGGTGGCCGCGGCGCTGTGGCTGGTGGCGCCGGGCGTGCACGCACAGGATCTGCTGCCGGTGCCCGCGCTCAGCGCGCGGGTGATCGACCAGACCGCCACGCTGGAGGGCGGCGCGCGCGACGCGCTGGAGGCCAAGCTGGCCGCCTTCGAGGCGCAGGCCGGCCCGCAGATCGTGGTGCTGATGGTGCCCACCACCGCGCCCGAAGACATCGCCGCCTTTGCCCAGCGCGTGGGCGAGACCTGGAAGATCGGCCGCCGCGAGGTGGGCGACGGCCTGCTGATCGTGGTGGCCAAGAACGACCGCAAGGTCTGGATCGCGCCGGCCAAGGCGCTGGAAGGCGCGGTGCCCGACCTGGCGGCGCGCCAGATCGTGCAGAACCGCATCACGCCGGCGTTCAAGCAGGGCGATTTCGCCGGCGGGTTGTCGGCCGGCATCGACGCGCTGATCGCCCGCATCCAGGGTGAACACCTGCCCGAGCCGACCGGTGGCGGCCGGCCTGCGGACACCGGCATCGATTGGGAGACGCTGGCGATGTTCTTCTTCGTCGGCGTGCCGGTGGTGGGCAGCGTGCTGACCGCGGTGCTGGGGCGCAAGCTGGGCTCGGTGGTGACCGCCGGCGGCACCGGCGCCGCGGCCTGGTGGCTGAGCACCAGCGTGGTGTTGGCCGCCGGCGCCGGCCTGGCTGCGCTGGTGATGGTCGGCCTGCTGGGCATCGGCGCGGCCGGCCGGCGCGGTGGTGGGCGTGGCGGCTCGGGCGGCCCGCCCATCATCTGGGGCGGCGGTGGCGGCCATGGCGGCGGCGGCTTCGGCGGCGGCGGCTTCAGCTCGGGCGGCGGCGGCGATTTCGGCGGCGGCGGTGCGGGAGGCAGTTGGTGATGGCGGGCTTGCTCCAACGAATTGCGCGCCTCTTCAAGCACCGGTTGTTCGACGAGACCGACACCCGGCGTGCGCTGCCCGAAGCCGCTCTGAATCGCCTGGAAGCCCGCGTGGCCGCCAGCGAAGCCGCCCACAGCGGCGAGATCCGCATCAGCGTGGAAGCCGGCTTGCCGCTGTCGTACCTGTGGCAGGGCCTGAGCGCGCGCGACCGCGCCGTCACGCTGTTCGGCAAGCTGCGCGTGTGGGACACCGAGCACAACAACGGCGTGCTGATCTACCTGCTGCTGGCCGAGCATGCGATCGAGATCGTCGCCGACCGCGGGCTGAACCAGCATGTCAGCCCGGCGCAGTGGCAGGCCTTGATCGCGCCGATGCAACAGGCCTTCCGCCAGCACCGGTTCGAGCAGGGCCTGAACGAGGCGGTGGACGCGATCGACGCGCTGCTGGCGCAGCACTTCCCGCTGGCCGGCGCGCGGCCCAATCCGAACGAACTGCCCGACCGGCCGCACCTGGGCTGACGGCGCCGCCGCCGGGCGCTGCGCCGGCCCGCGCCGCGCAGCCAGTCAGGCCGGGCCGTAGTGGTGCAGCAGGCTGGGTCCGCCTTGGTTGGAGACGCTGGCGTTGAACGAGATGATCACGCGCTCGGCCTCGCCGTCGTACGGCATGGCCTTGTGCGCCAGCCACGACGGAAACAGCACCAGTTGCCCGGCCACCGGCGGCAGGTCCACCTGCGGCGGCAGCAGGTAGGCGTTGCCCAGGTCGACGAAGGCGCCACCCAGGTGCGTGAACGGCGGGCCGTAGAAGCGGGTGACGCCGTTGCCGGCGCCGTACACCGGGTGCGCGATGCGCTGCTCGGTGGGGTCGATCTGCACGATGTAGGCGGCTGACCATGAGCAGTTGGCATGGGTGTGCACGTCGTGGAAGGCGCCTTGGCGGCTGCACTGGAACCACATGCCCAGGATGTCGACGCGCGGGGCCAGCGCATGGCCGTCCCAGGCTTGCGCGTTGGCTTGCCCCACCGTCTCGCGCAGCGATTCACCGACGAAACGCAGGAAGCGCTGGCCTTCGGGCAGCGCCTGCAGGTGCGGCATGAGGCGGTCGTCGCTGGCGAAGAACGGTGCCTCCGGCGCCAGGCCGCGGGCCCGCGTCTGCTCGGCGCGCAACGCGGCAAATCGGCGCAGCAGGCCGGCGTTCACCGCGGCGGCATCGGGCAGGCGGTGCACGCCGATCGGCGTGGGCCAGAGGGCATGGAATCCGGGCGTCAGGCTCATGCCGGAATTGGAGCACAGGCGGTCGCGACCACCCGCCGCTCAGGCATCGGCGATCGGCTTCAGCCCGGCGGTGAACGTCTCCTTCAGCGGCACATGCGCCAGCGGTGGCCAGTCCAGCGTCTCGGGGGCCAGCGGCAGATCGGGGATCTGCTGGAGCAGGTGGCGTATCAGCGTCAGCCGCCCGCGCCGCTGGTCGTTGAAGTCGACCAGCGTCCACGGCGCGTGCTTGCTGTGGGTGGCCTTGAGCATCGCGTCGCGCGCGGCGCCGTATTCGGCGTACTTGGCCCGTGCCTGCAGGTCGATCGGCGAGAGCTTCCAGCGCTTGAGCGGGTCTTGCAGCCGCTCGGCGAAGCGCTTCTCCTGCTCGGCCTGGTCGACTGTCAGCCAGTACTTGCACAGCAGCAGGCCGTCGTCGACCAGCAGCTTCTCGAAGGTGGGGGTCTGCTTCAGGAAGGCCCGGGCCTCGGCGTCGCTGCAGTAGCCCATCACCCGCTCGACGCCGGCGCGGTTGTACCAGCTGCGGTCGAAAAGCACGATCTCGCCGGCAGCCGGCAGGTGCTGCACGTAGCGCTGGAAGTACCACTGCGTGCGCTCGCGCTCGCTGGGCTTGGGCAGCGCCACCACCCGGCACAGCCGGGGGTTGAGGGTGTCGGCGATGGCCGCGATCACGCCGCCCTTGCCCGCCGTGTCGCGCCCCTCGACCACCACCGCCAGCCGCTTGCCGCTGTGCAGCAGCCAGCGCGCCAGGTTGTTGAGCTGCAGCTCCAGCGGCGCCAGCAGGTCCTCGTAGTCCTTCTTCGACAGGCCCTCGTCCTCGGCCGATGCAGCGTCCTTGCCGCGGCCCCCGCCCTTGGCCTTCTTGCCCTCGGCCTTCTTGCCCTCGCCGTCCTTGTCGCGCTTGCCCATCGTGCCCTCCACATCGAACCGTCCAGGCCCGGTTATAGCCGCCCCTGTCGACCCCCCATGAAAAAAGCCTGCGAGGCGCGGACCTGGCAGGCTGTGCGGCGGCAGCGGCACAGGGCCGCCGCGCTCACTTGCGGCGACGCAGCCGGGAGATCGCGGCGATCTGCGCGGCCATGGTCGCGAACTCGCTCTGCGCCTTGGCGAAGTCGATGTCGCTCTTGGCGGTCTTCATGGCTTCCTCGGCCAGCTTCTTCGCCTCGAGGGCCTTGGCCTCGTCGAGGTCGTGGCCGCGGATGGCGGTGTCGGCCAGCACGGTGACCGTGTTCGGCTGCACTTCGAGGATGCCACCGGCGACGAAGACGAAGATCTCCTCGCCGCCGTCGGCCGGCTGGATGCGCACCGCGCCCGGCTTGATGCGGGTGATCAGCGGCGTGTGGCGGGGCAGGATGCCCAGCTCGCCGTTCTCGCCCGGCAGCGCGACGAACTTGGCTTCGCCGGAGAAGATGTTCGCTTCGGCGCTGACTACATCGACGTGAATGGTTGCCATGTTCGGTCTCTCTTAACGTGTCGAAGAAGGTCCAAGAAGCAAGCAATCGGCGTTCGGGCTAGGCGCGCCGCGCAGCCGTACACCCGTACGGCGAGCAGCGCGACGACGCCCGGGCGTCGAGTGCGCCGCTTATTGGATCTTCTTCGCTTTCTCGAAGGCTTCGTCGATCGTGCCGACCATGTAGAACGCCTGCTCGGGCAGGTGGTCGCATTCGCCGGCCACGATCATCTTGAAACCGCGGATGGTTTCCTTCAGCGGCACGTACTTGCCGGGCGAGCCGGTGAACACCTCGGCGACGTGGAACGGCTGGCTCAGGAAGCGCTGGATCTTGCGCGCGCGGGCCACGGCCAGCTTGTCTTCCGGCGACAGTTCGTCCATGCCCAGGATGGCGATGATGTCGCGCAACTCCTTGTAGCGCTGCAGCGTCGACTGCACGGCGCGGGTGGTGCTGTAGTGCTCTTCACCCACCACGTTGGGGTCGACCTGGCGGCTGTTGCTGTCCAGCGGATCGACGGCGGGGTAGATGCCCAACGAGGCGATGTCGCGCGACAGCACCACGGTGGCGTCCAGGTGGGCGAAGGTGGTGGCGGGCGACGGGTCGGTCAGGTCGTCCGCAGGCACGTACACGGCCTGGATCGAGGTGATCGAGCCGACCTTGGTCGAGGTGATGCGCTCCTGCAGGCGGCCCATTTCCTCGGCCAGCGTCGGCTGGTAGCCCACGGCCGACGGCATGCGGCCCAGCAGCGCCGACACTTCGGTACCGGCCAGCGTGTAGCGGTAGATGTTGTCGACGAAGAACAGCACGTCACGGCCTTCGTCGCGGAACGACTCGGCGATGGTCAGGCCGGTCAGCGCCACGCGCAGACGGTTGCCCGGGGGCTCGTTCATCTGGCCGTAGACCATCGACACCTTGGACTCGCCCAGGTTCTCGAGGTTGACGACGCCCGACTCGGCCATCTCGTGATAGAAGTCGTTGCCCTCGCGGGTGCGCTCACCCACGCCGGCGAACACCGACAAGCCGCTGTGCGCCTTGGCGATGTTGTTGATCAGCTCCATCATGTTCACGGTCTTGCCGACGCCGGCGCCGCCGAACAGGCCCACCTTCCCGCCCTTGGCGAACGGGCAGATCAGGTCGATCACCTTGATGCCGGTCTCGATCAGCTCTTGCGAGGGGCTCAGCTCGTCATAGGTGGGGGCCTTGCGGTGGATCGACGCGGTCAGGGTCTGGTCGACCGGGCCGCGCTCGTCGATCGGCGAGCCCAGCACGTCCATGATGCGGCCGAGCGTGGCCTTGCCCACCGGCACGGTGATGGCCGCGCCGGTGTTGCTGACCATCAGGCCGCGGCGCAGGCCGTCGGACGAGCCCAGCGCGATGGTGCGCACCACGCCGTCGCCCAGCTGCTGCTGGACTTCGAGCGTCAGCGCCGAGCCTTCGAGCTTCAGCGCGTCATAGACGTGGGGCATGTGGTCACGCGGAAACTCCACGTCCACCACGGCGCCGATGCACTGGACGATCTTGCCTTGTGCTTGGGTGTTGGCCATTTTCTAGATCCTTCAGACTTGAATTCGTTGGTGCGGCCGGGTCAGCCGCTGATGGCGGCCGCGCCGCTGACGATCTCGGACAGCTCGGTGGTGATGGCCGCCTGCCGGGTCTTGTTGTAGACCAGCTTGAGCTCACCGATCAGGTTGCCGGCGTTCTCGGTGGCGGCCTTCATGGCCACCATGCGCGCCGACTGCTCGGAGGCCATGTTCTCGGCCACCGCCTGGAACACCAGTGCCTCGACATAGCGGGTGAGCAACTCGTCGATCACCGACGCGGCGTCGGGCTCGTAGAGGTAGTCCCAGCCGTACTGCGACTTCTCGGCCGCGGTCTGCTCGAGCCGGTGCGACGACAGCGGCAGCAGCTGCTCGATGATCGCTTCCTGCTTCATCGTGTTGATGAACTTCGTGTAGCAGAGGTGGACCGCGTCCACCTTGCCCTCGACGAAAGCATCGAGCATCACCTTGACCGGGCCGATCAGCTTCTCGAGCAGCGGCGCGTCACCCAGGTGGGTGGCGTGGCTCACCACCTTGACGCCGATGCGGTTGAGGAAGCCGAAGCCCTTGTTGCCGATGGCCACCGCCTGCACCGCGCCGCCGCCCGCCTGCACGTCGCGCAGCTGGGTGGTCACCGCGCGCAGCACGTTGGTGTTCAAGCCACCGCACAGGCCCTTGTCCGCGGTGACGACGATGAAGCCGGTCACCTTGGACGAGCTGCCCTTGCGCATGTAGGCGCTCTGGTACTCGGGGTTGGCCTGCGACAGGTTGGCCGTGATGTTGCGGATCTT
>JAURXG010000547.1 GCA_030654555.1 Aquabacterium sp. | reverse complement strand
AGCAGCAGGGCCAGCATGCCGATGTTCATCAGCACGAAGCCCAGCAGCGGCGACTGCATCGAGAAGAAGCCGCGGGCATCTTCGCCCTTGGCCACCCGCAGCATCGCCAGGCCGGCCAGCACCATCATGCCGGCGACGATGCCGCCGACGAAGAGGTAGAGCGGGATCTCCCAGCTCCACACGGCCAGGTGCGGATCGATCAGCGGGTTGTGTCGGGTGGAGGTGACGTCGAGCATGGTGGCTGCTCCTCAGGTCAGGTAGAAGATGCGCGGCTTGGTGCCGGCTTCGGGCAGCAGCGTGTGGTGCTGGCGGCTTCCCAGCAGCTGATTGACCACGCTCTTGGGATCGTCGAGGTCGCCGAAGGCCATGCAGTGCGTGGGGCACACCGAGACGCAGGCCGGATCGAGGCCGTCCTTCACCCGGTGCGCGCAGAAGGTGCACTTGTCGACGTAGCCGTCGGGATGCACGAAGCGCGCGTTGTAGGGGCAGGCCGAGATGCAGGCCTTGCAGCCGATGCACTTGTTGGCGGTGACCATCACCACCTTGCCGAAGTCCTGCACGTGGCTGGCGCCGGTGGGGCAGCAACTCACGCAGGGCGGGTTGTCGCAGTGGTTGCAGCGCTCGCTGCGGATCTCCATCTGCAGGTTCGGGAAGCTGCCGCGCACCTCGGTGGTGATCCAGTCGCGGCAGTAGCCGGCGGGCACGTCGTTCTCGGTCTGACAGGCGACCACGCAATCCATGCAGCCCACGCACTTGCGGGTGTCGATGACCATTCCAAAGCGGGGCATCTCAGGCCTCTTTCACGAAAGTGACGAAGTTGCCGTGGATGCTGGTGGCACCCATGAGCGGGTCGGTGGCGTAGCGGGTGTTCAGGCCCCCGGCGCTGGCCCCCTTCAGGTAGGCCGTCTTCAGCAGCTTGTTGGTGTGGCCGAAGCCGTAGACCATGTAGACGCAGTCCTCGCGGATGCGCTCGGTGGCCTTGACGCGGATGCGGTTGCTGAGCACGCCGTCCTGGTTCTTCAGCTGCACGTACTGGCGGTTCTTCAGGCCCAGCCGGGTGGCGGTGGCGGTGTTGACCCAGACCTCGTTCTCGGGCATCAGGTCGTGAAGCAGCGGGTTGCTCTGCGTGCGGCTGAAGGTGTGCACCGGCGCGCGGCCGGTGATGACGCGGAAGTGGCCTGCGGGTGCTTCGGGATGTTGGGTGTACTTGGGCACCGGATCGAAGCCGGCCTTGGCCAGTTGATCGGACCAGAACTCGACCTTGCCCGAGGGCGTGTCGAACTTCAGCGCCAGGCCCTCCTCGACGGTGATGGGCTTGTGCTCGCCCATGATCACCCCTTCCTTCTTGAGCTGGGCCCAGCTGTGGCCGGACTTCTCGATGCGGAACGCGAGGTACTCGTCCATGTCCTTGAACGGCATGCAGGCGCCGATGCCCAGCTTCTCGGCCAACTGCTTGGCGATCCACCAGGCCGGCTTCTGGTCGTGCGGCGGCGCCACCACGGGCTGGCGCAGCGAGGTCCAGCCGGTGCGGCCGAAGCCGGTCAGCAGCTCGTCGTGCCGCTCCAGGAAGGTGGTGTCGGGCAGGATCACGTCGGCGTAGCCGGCGATCTCGCTGGGCACCGTCTCGCACACCACCAGCAGGTCGAGCTGGTCGATGGCCTTGAGCGTTTCCTGCGCGTTGGGCAGGGCCTGCATCAGGTTGGTGGAGTAGACGAACCAGCCCTTGATCGGATAAGGCTTGCCGCTGATCGTGGCGTCGCGGATGCTGGTGGTGATGCCTTCGTCGGCAAACGGGTACTGCACCGCGTCGGCACCGTCGGCGCGTGGCTTGTCGCTCTTGGGGTAGGGCGGCAGCGGGTAGGGGGCGATCTTCATGCCCTGGGCGATGAACAAGCCCCCCTGGCGGCCCCAACTGCCCAGCAGCGCGTTGAGCAGCGCCACGGCGCGGCTGCGCTGGGTGTCGTCGCCGTACCAGTTGACGCGCCGGCCGGGGTGGACGATCGTGGCCGGCCGGTGGCTGGCGAACTCACGCGCGGCGGCGCGGATCAGGTCGGCCGAGACGCCGGTCTGCTGGGCCGCCCACTCGGGCGTGTAGCCCTTGATCTCGGCGGCGAATTGTTCGAAGCCCTCGCCATGCTGGGCCACGAAGCCCTGGTCGTAGCGGCCTTCGGTGACCAGCAGGTTCATCCAGGCCAGCAGCAGCGCCAGGTCGGTACCGGGCTTGACCGGCAGCCAGTACTTGGCCTTGCTGGCGGCCACCGAGAAGCGCGGGTCGACCACGATCACCGGCACCCGGCGCTCGATGGCCTGGGCGAACTCCTGCACCTGCGAGTTGTGCATGTTCTCGCCCAGGTGCGAGCCGATCAGCACCAGGCAACCGGTGTGCTTGATGTCGGTGGGCTCGGGCGATCCGACGCCGGCGCCGAAGGTGAGGTTGAAGCCCACGTCGCGCGCGCCGCGGCATTGCGCGTACGACGAACCGGCGTAGTTGATGACGCCCCAGCTCTTGAGCGCATGCTGGATGAAGCGCTGGCCGAAACCGTGGTTGAACAGCGCCATCGATTCCGGCCCGTGCTCGGCCTTGATCTTGTTCATCTTCTCGGCGACGAAGTTCAGCGCCTCGTCCCAGCTCACGGCCTTCCACTGTTCCGTGCCCCGCTCGCCCACGCGCAGCAGGGGTTGGCGGATGCGGTCGGTGTCGTAATGCGCGCCAACGGCGCCGGTGCCGCGCGGGCACAACCTGCCCATGCTCTGCGGATCCTTCGGGTTGCCCTCGAACTTCCACAGCTTGCCGTCGCGCAGGTGGGCGATGCCGCCGCAGCGCCAGAAGCACATCTCGCAGAAGGTGGGGATGGTGGTCACGCCGGCGGCGGGTGTGTCTGCGGCCGACGCGATCGGAATCCAGCCCTGCCAGGCCGCGGTGGTGGCGGCGGTGGCCGCAGCGCCGAAGCTGGCCGCCGAGATCTTCAGGAAGCGTCTTCTGGACGGGGTCGTGGTCATGTGAATTGTCCTGGCAGTAAGGCAAGCGATGCCGGTGCGCGTTGGATCATTGAGCGGGCTTGAAGCCGGCAAAGCGCTGCTCGAGGCGGCCCATGCCCCAGCCGGCGACAGCGAGGAAAGCGACGAAGGCCAGCGCCCACCAGCCCATGCCGATGCCGGTGATCGAGGGCAGGGTCATCTCGCCACGGCTGCCGGCCTTGATCCAGGCCTCGATGCCGGGGGTGAACTCGGCATAGGCCGTCACGCCGGCCAGCATGCCCAGCGCAAACGCCATGCCGTCCTTGCGGCCGGTCATCACCGCCGCCACCGAGGTGCCGGGGCAGTAGCCGCCGATGATGAAACCGGCGCCGAACACCAGCCCGCCGATCGCCTGCGCGGCGAAGTGGGTGGGCTCGAGGTACAGCTCGCCCAGGTCCATCCAGCCGCCGGCCGACAACAGGAACAGGCCGACCATGGCGGTGACGATGGCGGTGAACATCACCTTCACCACGGCCATGTCCCAGAGGTAGAACACTGCGGTGAGCTTGCGCGCGCTGCCGAAGCCGGCGCGCTCGAGGCAGAAGCCGAAGCCGACGCCCAAGGCCAGGGCGATGCCCAGCGCGGCGGCGGTGCTGAGTTCAACGGTGGACGAGAGGGGCAGCATCACAACCACTCCTTGCGCACGAAGTACGCCAGTGCATAGGCCGAGGCGAACACGGCCAGCATGAAGACCAGGCTGCCGACGTTGAGCATCGCGCCGCCGGTCAGTGCCTGCCCGCTGGTGCAGCCCTTGGCGATCTTGGCGCCGAAGGCGGCGATGAAGCCGCCGGCAAAGGCCAGCAGCAAGCGGGTGCTGTCAGAGACGTTCGGTCCGCGTTCGACCGTGAAGGCCAGCCGCCGGCCCTGCCAGCCCGAGACGAAGGCGCCGATGGCCGAGCCGACCAGCAGGAACACCGTCCACGACAGCAGCGGTGCGCCCTCGTTCCAGTAGCGGGCATGCACCAGGTTGGCTTCGACATGCGCGGGCGACACCAGCGCCAGCAGCCAGGCCGAGACCGCGGCAAACGCCGCGGTGGCCCCCAGACCGCGCCCGGTGAGGGCATAGGTGAGCAGCAGCACCAGGCCGAGCAGACAGCCGACGGCGTAGGGGTTCCAGTAGGGTCGGGCGCCGGGTGGCGCTGCGGCGCGCTCGCGCGGCAGCGGGGCGGCATGGGTCAGGGTGCTCGACATCTTCAATCCTTTCCCGATCCGGTGAATCGATGACTGGATTGGATACCGGTAGGGGCATGCTGACTTGATCTGAAGCAACGCCGGTGCGAGGCGGGGCTGCCGCGCCCGCCCGTCATGACCTGGATCAGTAGTCGATCAGTAGCGCGGGCGCGGCGGCGCCGGCG
>JAURXG010000546.1 GCA_030654555.1 Aquabacterium sp. | reverse complement strand
AGCCGGCGCCGGCGCGGCGGCGGCCCCCGGCGCGGGTGGCGTGGCCGCCAGGATGCGCAGGCCGTCGACCTCGGCGGCCAGGTTGGCGCCCAGGCGCTGCGCCTGCGCCTCGAGCGCTTCGATGGCCTGGATGCTGCGCTCCAACCCGTCCTCGGCCTGCCGCACGCGGCCATGCGCCTCGCGCCGCTGGGCCAGCGCGCGCCGGCGCTCGCGCAGTTGATCGTCGATCTGGTGGCTCATCGCATGGCCCCAAGCCTCGATCTCGTGGGCCACGCCTTCGAACACCACGCGCAGCCGCGATTGCAGCAGCCGGCAGAAGCGGTCCATGAACTCGGGTTGTGCCAGGCGCCAGCGCTGCGTGAGGCCGACGTAGCGGCTGTAGCCGTCCTGCACGCGGTCGAGCTCACGCTCGAAGCCATCGAGCGCCGGCCGCGGTGGCACCGCCAGCGACAGCCCGCAGTCGGCATTCAGCGGCACGATGCTGGCCCGCAGCAGCTGCTCGATCTCGGCCGCGCCCTGGTCGGCCGCGGCCAGTTGCGCCTTCAGCTGCGCGCCCAGCTGCGCGAAGGCGCGCGCGGCGCCCAGCTTGAACAGGCCGGCCTGGCTGCCCTCGCGCATCTGGCGCACCAGGCCGCTCAGGCGGTGGCCCGACACGGCGGCCAGCAGCGCCTCCTGCTGGCGGGCCAGCACCGCGCGCAGTGCGGCCAGCCGCGGCGCGCAGCGCTCGAACTCGGCCGCTTCGCCCTCGAGCCGGCTGCTCAGCAGGCGCAGCCGCGCGGCGCTCTTGCCACGCAGGCTGCGCAGCTCGAAGCCCTGATCGGCCAGCTCACGCTGGCGGTCGGTCAGCCGCCGCAGTGCCAGCTGGTGCAGCGCCAGCACACCGTCCTCGACCATGCGGCCGATCACCCGGCTGCGCTGCGGCAGCAGTTGCTGCACCAGCGCCTGCTCCAGGGCCGGCAGGCGGCTCTCGGCCAGCGCGGCCGCGTCGCCCTGCACCCGGGCGGTCAGCGCCTGCCGCGCCGACAGCGCAAACACGCGCTCGGGCTCGACCCCCAGCGTGGCCGCGGCATCGTCGCACTGGCGCTGCACCTGGGCCGCCACCTGCGCGGCGTCGAGCAGCGGATCGGCCAGCGTGTCGATCTTGTTGAGCACGACGAAGCGTTCGCAGCCGCGGTCGCCCAGGTGATCGCGCCACACCGCCAGGTCGGACCGGGTGACGCCGGCATCGGCCGCGAGCAGGAACACCGCTGCATGCGCGGTGGGCAGCAGCGACAGCGTCAGTTCGGGTTCGGCGCCGATGGCGTTGAGGCCCGGCGTGTCCAGCACCACCAGGCCGCGCTGCAGCAAGGGGTGCGGATAGTTGATCAGCGCATGCCGCCAGGCCGGCACCTCGACCTGGTCCTGTGCATCACGCGGCGGGTTGTCGTCGGGGTGCTCGTCGCTCCAGAAGCCCAGCGCGCGGGCCTCGTCCAGCGGCACCCGCTGCACCCGCATCACCTGCTGCAGCACCCGGGCCATGGCCTCGCCATCGCCCACCGGCAGCGACATCTGCTGCCAGAGATCGGGTTGCTCGCGCAGCGCCAGCACGCTGTGGCCGCCAGCGCGCGTGGCGATCGGCAACAGCGACAGCGACGGCGTCTGCTGCGCGTCCCAGGCCAGCTCGACCGGGCACATCGTGGTGCGGCCGGGCGTGGCGGGCAGCACGCGGTGGCCGGTGTCGGCGAAGAACAGCGCGTTGATCAGCTCGGACTTGCCGCGCGAGAACTCGGCGACGAAGGCCAGCACCAGCCGGTCGGACGCCAGCCGCTGCCGCACCGCGGCGCCCAGCGCCCGGCCCTGGGCATCGAGCAGCGCGTTGTCGGCCAGCATGGTGAGCAGGTGCTCCACGGCACGGTCGAGCCCGCGGCGCCAGGTGGCGAGCGAGTCCATGCGGGCCAGGAGCGAGTTCGACATCACGATTTGCCGGCGTGGGGAAAAAACCATCGTAGCGCAGGCCCCCGCGCCTCACCGCGCCCGAAACAATTGCTGACACGCCGGGGCGACCGGCGCCGTGACATCCTCAACGCCGCTGGCAGCCGCCGCAGAAGTAGGTGGAGCGCTGACCCTGCACGATGCGCCGCACCGTGCCGCCGCAGCGCCCGCAGGTCTGGCCCTCGCGGCCGTAGACCAGGGCCTCGTCCTGGAAGGCGCCGCTCACGCCATGTGCATCCTTGAAGTCGCGCAGCGTGCTGCCGCCCAGCTCGATGGCGCGCGCCAGCGTCAGCCGCAAGGCGGCCAGCAGGCGCTCGCAACGCGGGCGGCTGAGCTGCTCGCAGCGGGTGCGCGGGTCGATGCCGGCACGGAACAGCGCCTCGCTGACGTAGATGTTGCCCGCCCCGACGACGATGTCGCCCGCCAGCAGCGCCGCCTTGATCGGCGTGCGCCGGACCTGCAGCGCGGCATGGAGGTGCAAGGGCGTGAACGCCGCATCGAAGGGCTCGGCGCCCAGCCGCGACAGCAGCCGGGCCGCCGGATCAAGCTGCAGTGCGTCGGACCACACCACGGCGCCGAAGCGCCGCGGATCGGTCAGCCGCAGCACGCCCCGGCTGGTGTCCAGCTCGAAATGGTCGTGCGCGCCGGCTTCGCCCGGCGCCTCGGCCAGGTTCAGCGAGCCCGACATGCCCAGGTGCAGCAGCAGGCCGCCCTCGGGCGACGGGTCGTCGGCGGGCACGGCGCCGGCCAGCGGCATCCACAGGTACTTGCCGCGGCGCTGCAGCAGACCGACGCGGCGCCCGATCAATTGCTGCGCCGGCACCCCCAGCGGCCAGCGCAGCGGCTTGCCCAGGCGCACCCCCCGCACCTGGGCGTGCACCAGCCGATCGGCCAGGCTGGCACGCGTGACTTCCACCTCGGGCAGTTCGGGCATGGGGAATTATGGTCGCCACCTAGAATCAGACCAGTTTCCAGGAGTCTCCATGACCGGCTTCGCAGCCTGCTTCAGCGGCCCACGGCCCGCCTCGTTCAAGCTGGTCGCGCTGGCGGCGGCGCTCGCCTGCGGGGCGGTCCTGGCCCAGCCCTCCGCGCCCACCGCCTCCCCGCCGGCACCCGCCGATGTGCCCGCAAGCGCACCGGCCAACTCGTCGCTCGACGCCCTGCTGTTCTACCAGCTGCTGATCGGCGAACTGGAGCTGAAGGAGGGCCGTGCCGGCAACGCCTTCGAGGTGATCCTCGACGCGGCCAAGCGCCAGGGTGACGACGCGCTGTTCCAGCGTGCGGTCGAGATCGCGCTGCAGGCCCGCGCCGGCGAGCAGGCGCTGGGCGCGGCCAAGGCCTGGCGCAGCGCCAAGCCGCAGTCGGTGGCGCCGCTGCGTTACCAGACTCAGATCCTGCTGGCCTTGAACCGCGCCGACGAGGCCGGTGAGCCGATGGCCGCCTGGATCGCCGCCGCGCCCACGATGGAGCGGCCCGGCCTGATCGCCAGCCTGCCGCGGCTGTTGCAGCGCCTGCCCGACCAGCAGCGGGCGCTGGCGCTCGGCGGCAAGCTGCTGACGCCCTACCTCGACGACCCGGGCACCCGCACCGCCGCTCGGGTGGCGCTGGGCCGTGCGCACCTGGCCGCCGGCCTGCCGGTGCAGGCCCTGGGCCTTGCCCGCGCGGCACAGGCCGATGACGCCGCCGCGCCCGGCCCGGTGCTGCTGGCACTCGACCTGCTGCCCGGCACTGCCGATGCGGAGGCGCTCGTCACCCGCTACCTGGCGCGCCCCGATGCCGAGCCCGCGCTGCGCCTGGCCTATGTGCGCAGCCTCACGCAGTCGCAACGTTATGCCGACGCCAGTCGCCAGCTGGAGCGACTGACACAGGACCGGCCGCAGTTGCCCGAACCCTGGCTGACCCTGGGCGCGTTGCGGATCGAACTCAAGCAGCCGCGCGAGGCCGAGGTGGCCCTGCTGCGTTATGTCGAACTGGCCAGCGCGCCGGCAGCCGAGGCCGCGGCCGCTGCGCCGGCCGCTGCGGCGTCGTCGGCGGTAGAGGACGATGACGACGACGACGCGCCCAGCCCGCCGTCCGCGGGCGGGCGTGACCTCACCCAGGCCTGGCTGTTGCTGGCCCAGGCGGCCGAGCAGCGCGGCGACATCCGGGCCGCCGAGGCCTGGCTGGCCAAGGTGGACAACCCGCAGCGCCTGCTCGAGGTGCAGGCCCGGCGTGCCGGCCTGATGGCCCGCCAGGGCCAGCTGCGTGAGGCCCGTGCGCTGATCCAGGCCGTGCCCGAGCGCACGGGCGACGACGCCCGCGCCAAGCTGATGGCCGAGGCGCAGCTGCTGCGCGACGTCAAGCGCTGGAAGGAGGCCGCCGAGGTGCTGGCCGCCGCCACGCAGCGTTTCGCCGACGACACCGACCTGCTCTACGAGCAGGCGATGGTCGAGGAGAAGCTCGATCGTCTGCCCGAGATGGAACGCCTGCTGCGCCGGGTGATCACGCTCAAGCCCGACCACCCGCATGCGCACAATGCGCTGGGCTACTCGCTGGCCGACCGTGGCCTGCGCCTGCCCGAGGCGCGCGCGCTGATCAAACGCGCGCTCGAGCTCTCGCCCGGCGACCCGTTCATCACCGACAGCCTGGGCTGGGTCGAATTCCGCCTGGGCAACCGCGACGAGGCGCTCAAGCTGCTGCGCCAGGCCTATCACGCCCGGCCCGACACCGAGATCGCCGCCCACCTGGGCGAGGTGCTGTGGGCCGCCGGCCAGCGCGACGAGGCGCGCAAGGTCTGGCAGGAGGCGCGCGGCAAGGACGCCGCCAACGAGGTGCTGCGCGAAACGCTGGCGCGGCTGAAGGTCGGCCTGTGAGCCTGGCGGTTCGGCGATGGCGGTCGATCCTGTCGGCGGCCGTGCTCACCGGCGGCCTGGCCGGCTGCGCTAGCCTGGCGCCGCCGGTCGAGGGCGAGGTGCTCAGCGGCCGATTGTCGATACGCGTCGACGGCCAGCCCGACCGCTCGGTCAGCGGTGGCTTCGAGTTGAGCGGCACGGCCCGCCAGGGTGGGCTGGTGTTGAGCGGTCCGCTGGGCACCACGGCCTTGCGCGCGTCCTGGGCACCGGGCGCGGCCGTGCTGGCCCAGCCCGGCGGGGGTGAAACCCGCTACGCCGATCTCGACGCGCTGGCGCGGGCCACGCTGGGCGAAGCCATCCCGATGGCCGCGTTGTTCGACTGGCTGCGCGGCCGCGCCTGGTCCGGTGCACCGGCCTCGGCCCGCGCCGATGGCGGGGCCGGCTTCGAGCAACTGGGCTGGCAGATCAGCCTGCAGCGCTGGGGCGAAGGTGCGCTCGAGGCCGTGCGCGTCTCGCCGCCGATGATCACCGTGCGCGCACGGGTGGAGCCCCGCTCGTGAGCCTGGCCGCGCTGTACGACGTGCCGGCGCCGGCCAAGCTCAACCTGTTCCTGCACGTGGTGGGCCGGCGGCCCGACGGCTACCACCTGCTGCAGTCGGTGTTCGTGCTGATCGACTGGTGCGACACGCTGCACTTCGAGCGCCGCAGCGACGGCCGCCTGCAGCGCCACGACCTGGGCCCGGCGCTGCCCGCCGACGACCTGAGCCTGCGCGCCGCCCGCGCGCTGCAGCAGGCCAGCGGCACCCCGCTGGGCGCCGACCTGTCGGTGATGAAGCATGTGCCCTGGGGCGCCGGGCTGGGCGGCGGCAGCTCGGACGCCGCCAGCACGCTGCTGGCCCTCAACCGGCTGTGGGGCCTGAACTGGCCGCGCCAACGCCTGCAGCAGATCGCCCTGCCGCTGGGCGCGGACGTGCCGTTCTTCGTCGGTGGGCAGAACGCCTTCGTCGAAGGCATCGGCGAGCAACTCACGCCGCTGCCCGAAGGCGCGCTGCCGGCGCAACGCTTCATGGTGGTCAAACCGGCGCCTGCCATCGCCACCTCGGCGATTTTTGGCAGCCCGCTCTTGGTTCGCAACACCGAAGCTGTTATAGTCATGAGCTTTCTCGCAGACGCTCAGCTTTCAGCGACGCTTAACAAGGGATCCTTCTGGGATTTCGGCCGCAATGACTTGCAGCCCCCGGCCGAAGCCAGCTGCCCCGAGGTGACGCAAGTCGCCCGATGGCTGACAGACCGCTTCGGCAACAGCCGGATGTCGGGCTCCGGCAGCGCGGTGTTCGCGAGATTGGTTGAAGACAGCATCGGCACAGCCGGCCAGCCCTTGGCGACAGATCGGGTGGAGAATCTTCCATCCGGATGGGCAGGCAGAATGTGCCGCAGCCTGGACCATCACCCGCTGTCGGGTTGGGCCAGCTGAGACAGTTTGAAGGGTTCGGTGCAAACCGGGTCCTGAGTAGGGGAGTCGCCAAGTTGGTCAAGGCATCGGATTTTGATTCCGACATGCGAGGGTTCGAGTCCTTCCTCCCCTGCCAAACCTATTTCACCCAGTCGCTCATCCCATCCCAGCGGTTCAAGGTCTGACGGAGAACGTACCGTGCTGTTCAACACCGTGCTGTTCACCGGCAACGCCAACCCCGCGCTGGCACATGAAATGGCCAGGAGCCTGGGCGTCGAGCTCGGCAAGGCCACCGTGGGTCGGTTCTCCGATGGCGAGGTCACCGTCGAGGTGCAGCAGAACGTGCGCGCCCGCGACGTGTTCGTGGTGCAGAGCACCTGCGCACCGACCAACGAGAACCTGATGGAGCTGTTGATCATGGTCGATGCGCTCAAGCGCGCCAGCGCGCGCCGCATCACCGCCGTGATCCCCTACTACGGCTATGCCCGGCAAGACCGCCGCCCGCGCTCGATGCGCGTGCCGATCAGCGCCAAGGTGGTGGCCAACCTGCTCGAGACCGTGGGCGTCGAGCGCGTGCTGACGATGGACCTGCACGCCGACCAGATCCAGGGCTTCTTCGACATTCCGGTCGACAACATCTACGCCAGCCCGGTGTTGCTGTCCGACCTGAAGAGCAAGGCCTATCCCGATCTGGTGGTGGTCAGCCCCGACGTCGGCGGCGTGGTGCGCGCCCGCGCGCTGGCCAAGCAGATGGGCTGCGACCTGGCGATCATCGACAAGCGCCGGCCCAAGGCCAACGTGTCGGAAGTGATGCACGTGATCGGCGAGATCGACGGCCGCAACTGCGTGATCATGGACGACATGATCGACACCGCCGGCACGCTGGTCAAAGCCGCCGAGGTGCTGAAGGAACGTGGCGCCAAGCGCGTGTTCGCCTACTGCACGCACCCGATCCTGTCGGGCCCGGCGGTCGAGCGCATCGCCGGCAGCCAGCTCGACGAGGTGGTGGTCACCAACACCATTCCCTTGTCCGATGCCGCCAAGGCCTGCAAGAAGATCCGCCAGCTGTCGGTGGCCTTCCTGTTTGCCGAGACCATTCGCCGCATCTCCGACGGCGAATCGGTCACCTCCCTCTTCGCCGAGCAGAACGCCAACTTCTGATCGGCTTTCACCGGCGCGGGCAGCCTGCTCGCGCCTTCACCCCAGGTGCCTGGTCGCGGGCGCCTCACATGGAGCAACCATGAAATTCACCGCTTTCGAGCGCAAACTGCAGGGGACCGGAGCGAGCCGCCGCCTGCGCATGAGCGGCAAGGTGCCCGGCATCGTCTTCGGTGCCGGCGAGCCCGCCATGATCGAACTCGATCACAACGCGCTGTACTTCGCGTTGAAGAAGGAAGCCTTCCACAGCTCGCTGCTGGAGATGGACCTGGCCGGCGCCACCCAGAAGGTGCTGCTGCGTGACTTCCAGATGCACCCCTGGAAGCAGCAAGTGCTGCACGTCGACTTCCAGCGCGTGGACGAGACCACCCGCCTGCGCAAGAAGGTGCCGCTGCACTTCTCGGGCGAAGAGAACTCGGTGGCCGTCAAGACCGACAAGTGCCTGGTCGCCCACGTCAAGACCGAGGTCGAGATCGAGTGCCTGGCCACCCAGCTGCCCGAGTTCATCGCCGTCGACCTGACCGGGCTGGTCAAGGGCCAGTCGCTGCATGTGTCCGATCTGGTGCTGGCCGACGGCATCAAGGTCGTCAAGCATGGCAAGCTGGACCCGGTGATCGTCTCGGCCACCGCGCCGAAGATCGAGGAAGAAGTGGCCCCGGCGCCCGTCGCCGCGGTGCCGGCCAAGAAGGCCGCCAAGAAGAAGTGATGCCGCGCAGCCCCACGGGCTGCTGCACACAACGGAAGCCCTGCTCTGCAGGGCTTTCTGCTTTCTGGGGTGGCGGTTTGCGCCGACGGTCGACGGACCGCCCTCCCAATCAGTCGGTCAGCCGCTCGGCTGGCACGTAGGCATGGCCCAGCTGCCGCGCCACCGGCTCGCAGGTCACCTGGCCCAGCGCCACGTTCAGGCCGGCACGCAGGTGGCCGTTGGCCCGCAAGGCTTCGCGCCAGCCCAGGTCGGCCAGCGCCAGCGCATGGCCGATGGTGGCGTGGTTCAGCGCGAAAGTGGAGGTGCGCGCCACCGCGCCCGGCATGTTGGCCACGCAGTAGTGCACCACGCCGTCGACCACGAAGGTCGGGGCGTCGTGGGTGGTGGCATGCGAGGTCTCGAAGCAGCCCCCCTGGTCGATGGCCACGTCCACCACCACCGCGCCGGGCTTCATGCGCGAGACCATGCTGCGCGTCACCAGCTTGGGCGCCGCCGCGCCGGGGATCAGCACGCCGCCGATCACCAGGTCGGCCGCCAGCACCGCCTCCTCCACGCTGTGGGCGTTGCTGAACATGGTGCTGATGCGGTTGCCGAACACCAGGTCGAGCTGGCGCAGGCGATCGACGTTCTTGTCCAGCACCGTGACCCGCGCGCCCAAGCCCACCGCCATCTGCAGCGCATGCGTGCCGACCACGCCGGCGCCCAGGATCAGCACCTGCGCCGGCGCCACGCCGGGCACGCCGCCCAGCAGCACGCCCATGCCGCCGTGGCTCTTCTCCAGGTGCGTGGCGCCGGCCTGCACCGCCATGCGCCCGGCCACCTCGCTCATCGGCGCCAG
>JAURXG010000527.1 GCA_030654555.1 Aquabacterium sp. | reverse complement strand
ATCGGCTTCGTGTTCCAGCAGTTCAACTTGCTGCCGCGCACCTCGGCGCTCGAGAACGTCGAGCTGCCGATGGTCTACGCCAACGTGCCGCCCGCCGAGCGCCATGAGCGCGCGCTGCGCAGCTTGCAGCGCGTGGGGCTGGGCGAGCGCTCGGGCCACACGCCGGCCGAGCTGTCGGGCGGCCAGCAGCAGCGCGTGGCGATCGCCCGCGCGCTGGTCACCAACCCCACCGTGCTGCTGGCCGACGAGCCCACCGGCAACCTCGACACCCAGCGCGGGCGCGAGATCATGGACCTGCTGGCCGCACTGAACCGCGACCGCGGCATCACCGTGCTGATGGTCACCCACGAGCCCGACATGGCCGCCTACGCGCGCCGCGTGGTGCGCTTCGTCGACGGGCTGATCGAGAGCGATCACCTGCAGGAGGCGCTGGTGTCGGGCGCCCCGGCGAAGGAACAGAAGGAGCCTGCCTGATGTGGCTCAACACGCTGGGCCTGGCGCTGCGCGAGATCCGCCGCAACCTGCTGCGCTCGTTCCTGACCATCCTGGGCATCGTCATCGGCGTGGCCGCGGTGATCACCATGGTCACCATCGGCCAGGGCGCGACGCGGGCCGTGTCCGACCAGATCACCAGCCTGGGCACCAACCTGCTGATGCTGCGGCCGGGCCAGCGCATGGGCCCGGGGCGCGACGCGGGCGGCTCGCCGCCCTTCCGACAGGCCGACGGCGACGCGATCGCCGCGCAAATCACCGGCGTGCGCGCCGTGGCGCCGCAGGCCGGCACCGGCGCGGTGGCGGTGTACGGTGCGCGCAACTGGTCGACCGTGGTCTACGGCAGCACCAACGCCTACTTCGACACCAACAACTGGACACTGGCCGAGGGCCGGGTCTTTGAAGAGGCCGAGCAGCGCGCCGGCTCGGCCGTCTGCGTGATCGGCGCCACCGTGCGGCGCGAGCTGTTCGGCACCGCATCGCCGGTGGGCTCGCGGCTGCGCCTGCGCAACCTCAGCTGCGAGGTCATCGGCCTGCTGCAGAGCAAGGGCCAGGCGGCGATGGGCAACGACCAGGACGACATCGTCGTGATGCCGATCGCCACCGTGCAGCGGCGCCTGACCGGCAACCTGAACGTGGGCACGCTGCTGGTGTCGATGGACGACGGCGCCGATGCCGAGCAGGTCAAGGCCGACCTGACGCGCCTGCTGCGCGAGCGGCGCAAGCTGGCCGAGAGCGACGAGAACAACTTCAACGTGCTCGACACCAAGCAGCTGGCCGAGACGCTGTCGAGCACCACGCAGGTGATGACCACGCTGCTGGGCGCGGTGGCCGCGGTCAGCCTGCTGGTGGGCGGCATCGGCATCATGAACATCATGCTGGTCAGCGTGACCGAGCGCACCCGCGAGATCGGCATCCGCCTGGCCATCGGCGCGCTGGGCCACGAGGTGCTGATGCAGTTCCTGATCGAGGCGGTGGTGCTGGCGGCGCTGGGCGGGCTGATCGGCATCGCCATCGCCACCGCGGCGTCGATCGTGCTGACCACCCTGATGGGCGTGCCCTACGCCTTCGACGTCGGCATCAACCTGCTGTCGTTCGGCTTCGCCGCGGCCATCGGCGTGATCTTCGGCTACTTTCCGGCGCGGCGCGCCGCGCGGCTTGATCCGATCGAGGCGCTGCGGCACGAGTAGCGCCGGCGCCCGCCGCGGCGGGCGCCACGATCAGGTCGGTGCGGCCAGCGCGCCGCGGCGGATCTGGTCGCGCTCCAGCGATTCGAACAAGGCCTTGAAGTTGCCTTCGCCGAAGCCGTCATCGCCCTGGCGCTGGATGAACTCGAAGAACACCGGGCCCAGCAGCGTCTCGGAGAAGATCTGCAGCAGCAGGCGTGGCTGGCCGCCGGACTTCAGGCCCTCGGTGCTGCCGTCGAGCAGGATGCCGCGCGTCTGCAGTTCGGCCACCGGCTGGCCGTGGCCGGGCAGGCGCTCGCCCAGCATCTCGTAGTACACGGCGTTGGGCGCGGTCATCAGCGGCACGCCGGCCAGCTGCAGGCGGTCGACGGTGGCGATCAGGTCGTCGGTGAGCAGCGCCACGTGCTGGATGCCCTCGCCGTTGAACTTCATCAGGAACTCTTCGATCTGGCCCGCGCCGCGCGACGACTCTTCGTTGAGCGGGATGCGGATCTTGCCGTCGGGCGCCGTCATCGCCTTGCTGGCCAGGCCGGTGTACTCGCCCTGGATGTCGAAGTAGCGCAGCTCGCGGAAGTTGAACAGCTTCTGGTAGAAGCCGGCCCAGTAGGCCATGCGCCCGCGGTAGACGTTGTGCGTCAGGTGATCGACCAGCTTCAGGCCATGGCCCACCGGATGCCGGTCCACGCCCTCGACGAAGTCGAAGTCGATGTCGTAGATCGAACGGCCGTCCTCGAAGCGGTCGATCAGGTACAGCGGCGCGCCGCCGATGCCCTTGATCGCCGGCAAGCGCAGCTCCATCGGCCCGGTGGGGATGTCGATGGGCTGGGCGCCGTGCTGCAGCGCCAGTTCGTAGGCCTGGTGCGAATCCTTCACCCGGAAGGCCAGCCCGCAGGCCGACGGCCCGTGCTCGGCGGCGAAGTACGCGGCGATGCTGCGCGGCTCGCGGTTGACGATGAAGTTGATGTCGCCCTGGCGGTACAGCACCACGTCCTTGGAACGGTGGCGCGCCACCAGCGTGAAGCCCATGCGCTCGAACAGCGGCTCGAGCAGGTGGGGAACGGGCGAGGCGAATTCGACGAACTCGAACCCCATGAGGCCCATGGGATTCTCGAAAAGATCGGCCATGACAGTGCTCCTGTTGGCGTTGACGGTGACAAGGGGCAGGCTCGGCGAGCCCGCATCGATCCGTTCAACGCCGACGCGGTGGCGCGCAGGGCCGCCCGCGCACGCTGCGGGCCAGGTGATCGCCGAAGAACAGGGCAGAACCGGGCATGCGGTCAGGTCGATCGAGGGCCGTGGGGCGGCTTGGACGCTGCTACGCCAAGGACCCGGCCATGATACCCATCGGCTCGACGCACCCCGCCGTCGCGGCGCTGCATCCGGTCCGGCAAGTAGTTTTGGTTCTTGCCGAAGTTCAAGCGCATCGGTGCGACCCGGTCGCAGCGCCCCGCGGCGGTGCATTTCCAGGCATCGACCTTGCATGTCAACCCCCCGAACCCGCTGGGCCGTCGGCGGCTCGCCGCCGCCCCCTTTAGGGTGTTGCACCGAGCGGCTGTAGTATTCTTTCAGGCTATATTGCGCGTCGTCCCCGCCGAGAGGGTGACAAGCGGCTCAAAAGGCCGACACATGAACAAGAGCACAGCGTGCTGGCGTTACGTCGCCAGGGCGTCTGGAGGTTAAACAGTGGATTACGCTTCACAGCAACGCAACCCGGGCAAGCACCCGATCGGACTCGGCGTGGTGGTGGTTGGCCATGTGCTCCTGGGCTATGCCCTGGTCAACGGGCTGGGTCACAAGATCGTCGAGGTGATCAAGGCGCCGATCGAGACCAAGATCATCGAGGAGGTGCAGCCCCCGCCCCCGCCCCCGCCCGACAACCTGCCGCCGCCGCCCAAGATGGCGCTGCCGCCGCCCTCGTTCATGCCCCCGCCCGAGGTGCAGGTGGCCACGCCGCAGCTGGCCCCGGCCATCACCGTCACCCGCGAGGCCCCGCCGCCCGCGCCGCCGGTGACGATCGCCCCGGCCCCCGCGCCCACGCAAGCCC
>JAURXG010000509.1 GCA_030654555.1 Aquabacterium sp. | reverse complement strand
CGGCCTGTCGATCGAGCGCGCCACCGGCTGCATGGTCAGCCCGATGACCAAGATGAGCCACGAAGGCTTCGGCCGCACGGTGCTGACCACCGGCCGGCTGATCGTCGTCAACCGCCACCTGCGCGACGTGCACCGCTTCGGCTTTCCCAGCCTGGCCAAGCTGTGCGAGGCCGGCAACAAGTACGTGGCCGAGGGCATCAAGATGATCGAGACCTACAAGGACGTGGCGACCTATGGCTGATATCGACACCTTGAAGGCCGAGATCAAGAAGCTCAACGCCCGTGCCACGCAGGCCAAGATGGATCTGCACGACCTCAGCGAAGACCTGCCCACCGGCTGGGAGCGCATCCCCGCGGTGGCCCTAGCGGCCCACGAGGCCCATGTGGCACTGACCGAGGCCCGCGCCAAACTCGCGGCGCTGGCCGCTGCCTGATGACCCACGACGCTCAAGACCGGAGCCCTTCATGACGACTTTCAGCATCACGATGCCCTCCGGCGAGCGCTGGACTCCCACCTTCGTGCAGAGCATCGACGAGAGCAAGTGCATCGGCTGCGGCCGCTGCTTCAAGGTGTGCCCACGCGGCGTGCTCGAACTGGTCGGCCTCGACGCCGAGGGCCAGCGCGTGGGCATCGCCAGCGATGCCGACGAGGACGACGACGACGCCGAGTACGAGAAGAAGGTGATGACCATCGCCCACCAGGAGATGTGCATCGGCTGCACCGCCTGCGCCAAGATCTGCCCGAAGAAGTGCTACACGCACGCGGCTGCGGCCGCCTGAAGCTCGATACCGGCAGCAGACCATGGGCGGCCGACCGCTGATCTACCAACCGCTGGCAGCCATCGTCGCGCGGCGCACCAGCCGCGACGACGAGGTCGACGACGTGCGCAGCCTGTTGATCGCCTTTGCCGATCCGGCCGCCGGCTCGGCCGAGGACATCGCGCAGGTGGCCGAGACCATCGCCGTGGCCTGCCTGGGCGACAACCACCTGTGGCAGGACCTGCAGTTGCCCTCGCGCGCCGAACTGTCGACCTTGATGGCCTATTGGTTCCCGGCGCTCAAGGCGCGCAACGACCGCGACATGAAGTGGAAGAAGTTTCTCTACAAGCAGCTGTGCGAGCGCGAGGAGATCCAGATCTGCAAGGCGCCCAGCTGCGCAGTGTGCAGCGACCAGCCGGTGTGCTTCGGGCCCGAGACCGCCTGACCGGCCGAAGCGCGGCAGCCGCAGCGCTGACCACCGCCGGCCACGCTGGCAGGCACGGGCCCATCGCTCAGATGACAGACGATCTGCCGACGCGGCCGCCCCTGCCCAAGCCCGCCTGACGCCCCGCCCGCCCTGCCCTGCCGATGCACCGAACCATCACCCTTGCCCGCCGACTGACTGCTGGCGCCCTGGCCAGCCTGTGGTGCTGTGGAGCGCGCAGCTGGGCTTCGTGGCCCTGTCTCAGGTGGTGGTGCCGGGCAAGCCGGTGGCCGGCTCCTTCTGGCGCGTGCCGGCCAGCCTGCACGGCCAGATTCGCCAGGACGCGGTGCTGCTCAAGCCCGGCGCGAAGAGCGCCGCAGCCGCCGCGCTGCTGGCCTACCTCAAGAGCGCGCCGGCCAGGGCCGTGATCCAGGCCTACGGCTACGGCCTCTGACCCGCGTTTGACACGCCGCCGATGTCCGACACCACCTGGATCACCGTCCGCCTGACCATCGAGCTGGCGGCCCTGAGCACGCTGCTGCTGCTGCTGCTGGGCACGCCCATGGCCTGGTGGCTGGCGCGCACGCGCTCGGCGATCAAGCCGGTGGCCGCCTCGCTGGTGGCGATGCCGCTGGTGCTGCCGCCGTCGGTGATCGGCTTCTACCTGCTGCTGCTGATGGGCCCGCACGGGCCGGTGGGCCAGTTCACGCAGTGGCTGGGCCTGGGCCGGCTGCCCTTCACCTTTGGCGGGCTGGTGGTGGCGTCGGTGATCTATTCGCTGCCCTTCGTGGTGCAGCCGCTGCAGCAGGCCTTCGAGGCCATCCCCGAGCGGGTGCTGGAAGCCGCGGCCACGCTGCGCGCCTCGCCGCTGGACCGCTTCTTCACCGTGGCGCTGCCGCTGGCGCGGCCCGGCCTGCTCACCGCCAGCGTGCTGGGCTTCGCCCACACGGTGGGCGAGTTCGGCGTGGTGCTGATGATCGGCGGCAACATCCCCGGCCAGACCCGCGTGCTGTCGGTGGCGATCTTCGAGCATGTGGAGGCCGCCGAGTTCGAGCAGGCCCACCGCCTGGCCGCCGGCATGGTGGTGTTTGCGCTGGTGGTGCTGGTCACGCTGTACCGGGTGAACCGGCCCGCGCGCGATGCCGAAAGAGCCGCGCGGTGATCGACGTCCGCCTGAAACTGCCGCGCCGCGACTTCACGCTGGACGTGGCGTTGCAGCTGCCCGAGCGTGGCATCACCGCGCTGTTCGGCCCGTCGGGCTGCGGCAAGACCACGGTGCTGCGGGCCATCGCCGGGCTGGAGCGCGCGGCCGGCCGCGTGGCGCTGGGCGACCAGGTCTGGCAGGACGACGCCACCCGGCAATGGCGCCCCACCCACCAGCGCCCGCTGGGCTACGTGATCCAGGAGGCGGCGTTGTTTCCGCACCTGGACGTGCGTGCCAACCTGGCCTATGGGCGCCAGCGCAGCGGCGGCACCACCGGGCCCGCCCTGGCCGGTTTTGCGCTGGACAGCGTGATCGACCTGCTGGGCATCGCGCCGCTGATGGCCCGCCGTCCGGCCACGCTGTCGGGCGGTGAGCGCCAGCGCGTGGCCATCGCCCGCGCCCTGGCCACCGCGCCGCGCCTGCTGCTGATGGACGAGCCGCTGGCCGCGCTGGACGCGCCGCGCAAGGCCGAGATCCTGCCCTACCTCGAGCGGCTGCACCAGGCGCTGGCCCTGCCCATCGTCTACGTCACCCACGCGATGGACGAGGTGGCGCGGCTGGCCGACCACCTGGTGCTGCTGGACGCCGGCCAGGTGCGTGCCGCCGGGCCGCTGGCCGAGCTGCTGGCCCGGCCCGACCTGCCGCTGGCCCGCCAGGACGACGCCGGCGTGGTGATCGCCGCCACCGTGGCCGAACACGACCGGGCCTATGGCCTGACGCGGGTGGCCTTCGACGGCGGCACGCTGTGGGTGGGCGAGACCGCCGCCGCGCCGGGCCAGGTGGTGCGCGCCCGCGTGCTGGCGCGTGATGTGAGCGTCACGCGCCAGGCGCCGCAGCACACCAGCGTGATCAACGTGCTGCCGGTGCTGCTGGAGGCGCTGCAGGCCGATCGCAGCACGGCGCTGCTGCGGTTGCGGGTGGGTGGCGACGGCGCGCTGGCCCCGGTGCGCCTGCTGGCGCGCATCACCCGCCGCAGCTGCGAGACCTTGGCGCTGCAGCCGGGGGATGCCTTGTTCGCCCAGATCAAGGGCGTGGCGCTGATGTAGCGCGCCGCTGCGCCGACCGTCCTGCCCGGCCATCGAAGACAGCTTGGCCATGCACCGTGCACCCGGCCGAGGCGACGATGGCGTCGACCTGGTCCCGACCGGTCAGGGACGCATCACTCGATCTGCAGGAACACCCTGCCGCCCTCGATCTTCACGGGATAACTGCGCAGCGCCTCGGTCACCGGGTCGCAGGTCGGCTGGCCGTCACGCACGTCGAACTTGCCCTGGTGCAGGGGGCACTCGATCTCGTGGCCTTCCAGGAAACCGTCGCACAGGCGTGCGTGGCCATGGGTGCAGATGTTGTCGGTGGCGTAGACCGCATCACCCACCGTG
>JAURXG010000500.1 GCA_030654555.1 Aquabacterium sp. | reverse complement strand
TTGAGCCTGCAGATGCACCACCACCGCGCCGAGCACTGGATCGTGGTCAGCGGCACCGCCGAAGTGACCAACGGCGACAAGGTGATCCTGCTGGCCGAGAACCAGAGCACCTACATCCCGCTGGGCCAGACCCACCGGCTGGCCAACCCCGGCAAGGTGCCGCTGGAGATCATCGAGGTGCAGTCGGGCAGCTACCTCGGTGAGGACGACATCGTGCGCTTCGAAGACACTTACGGCAGGAGTTAGGGAATGACCCTCCTCGTCACCGGCGGCGCCGGCTTCATCGGCAGCAACTTCGTGCTCGACTGGTTCAAGACCAGCAGCGAGCCCATCGTCAACCTGGATGCGCTGACCTACGCCGGCAACCTGGCCAACCTGGCTGCGTTGCAGGGCGATGCCCGCCACAGCTTCGTCAAGGGCGACATTGGCGACCGGGCGCTGGTCGACCAGCTGCTGGCCACGCACCAGCCGCGGGCCGTCGTGCACTTCGCGGCCGAGAGCCATGTGGATCGCAGCATCCACGGCCCCGGCGCCTTCATGAGGACCAACGTCGACGGCACCTTCACGCTGCTGGAGGCCGCACGCGCCTACTGGGGCGGCCTGGCCGGCGAGGCCAAGGCGGGCTTCCGCTTCCACCACGTGAGCACCGACGAGGTCTATGGCAGCCTGAAGCCGAACGAGCCGGCCTTCACCGAAGCCCACCCCTACGAACCCAACAGCCCCTACAGCGCCAGCAAGGCCGCCAGCGACCACCTGGTGCGTGCCTGGCACCACACCTACGGCCTGCCGGTGGTCACCACCAACTGCAGCAACAACTACGGGCCGTACCACTTCCCCGAGAAGCTGATCCCGCTGATGATCGTCAACGCGCTGGCGGGCAAACCGCTGCCGGTGTATGGCGACGGCCAGCAGATCCGCGACTGGCTGTACGTCAGCGACCACTGCAGCGGCATCCGTGCGGTGCTGGCCGGTGGCAGGCTGGGCGAGACCTACAACATCGGCGGCTGGAACGAGCAGGCCAACATCGACATTGTCAACACGGTGTGCGCCCTGCTCGACGAACTGCGGCCCGACCCCGCCGGCCCCTACGCCCGGTTGATCACCTACGTGACCGACCGCCCGGGCCACGACCGCCGCTATGCCATCGACGCCCGCAAGATCGAGCGTGAACTGGGCTGGCGCCCGGCCGAGACCTTCGAGTCCGGCATCCGCAAGACCGTGCAGTGGTACCTGGCCCATGCCGACTGGGTGGCCAGCGTGCAGAGCGGTGCCTACCGCGACTGGGTGAGCCAACACTACGGCTGATGCAGGCGGCCAGTGCGCACAAGCAATGTAGTGCCTTACACTACATTCATCATGAAGCAAGTCACCAGCACCGAAGCCAACCGCGATTTCTCCAAGCTGCTGCAGGCCGTGGCGCATGGTGAACAGGTGCAGATCAGCTCGCGCGGGCGGCCCGTGGCGGTGATGCTGCCGGCGGCGCATTCGCGGGGAGGGGCGCGTGCCGCGACGCTTGAGTTGTTGGCTCGCCTGCAGGCCCAGGCGGCAGATGGCCAACCCCGTGATTGGTCTCGCGACGACCTCTACCGTTGATCGGCATCGTGCATGAGATTGGCGCTGGACACCAACCTACTGGCGTATGCCGAGGGCTTGGGCGACGCCGACCGATGCGCCCAGGCACGCCAGTGGGTGGCCCGGGTGGCGCAAGCCGAGGCGGTACTGCCAACCCAGGTGCTGGGCGAACTGCAGCGCGTGCTGGTGATCAAGGCCCGTCGCAGCGCGTCTGAGGCACGCTCAGCGGTGCTGAGCTGGGCTGACGCCTTCGAAGTGGCCGAGTCGAATTGGGCAGCACTGCAAGCGGCGCTGGACCTGTGTGCAGACCACCAACTGTCGATGTGGGATGCCCTGATCCTGGCCACCGCCGCCGAAGCGCGTTGCCGGGTCTTGCTGACCGAGGACCTGCAGCATGGCTTCACCTGGCGGGGTGTGACGCTCGTCAACCCGTTCCTGACGCCCGAGCATCCGCTGTTGCAGCGGCTGCCAGCCGCCTGACGCGCGATACGAGACACCTCACTCGGCACCCGCACCCCTGCCCCTCCCGCATCCACTCCTCTAGGGACGACCCATGCAACGCAAAGGCATCATCCTGGCCGGTGGCTCCGGCACCCGGCTGCACCCGGCCACGCTGGCCATCAGCAAGCAATTGCTGCCGGTGTACGACAAGCCGATGGTCTATTACCCGCTGAGCACGCTGATGCTGGCGGGCATCCGCGACATCCTGGTCATCAGCACGCCGCAAGACACGCCGCGCTTCGAGGCCCTGCTGGGCGACGGCAGCCGCTGGGGCCTGAACCTGCGCTACTGCGTGCAGCCCAGCCCCGACGGCCTGGCGCAGGCCTTCATCCTGGGCCGCTCGTTCGTCGACAACCACCCCAGCGCGCTGGTGCTGGGCGACAACATCTTCTACGGCCACGACTTCGCCGGCCTGCTGCAGCGCGCCGACGCACGCACCAGCGGCGCCAGCGTGTTCGCCTACCACGTCACCGACCCCGAGCGTTATGGCGTGGTCGAGTTCGATGCGAACAAGCACGCGCTCAGCATCGAGGAGAAGCCCAAGACGCCCAAGAGCAACTACGCGGTGACCGGCCTGTACTTCTACGACCAGCAGGTGTGCGACATCGCCGCGTCGATCAAGCCATCGGCGCGCGGCGAGCTGGAGATCACCACGGTGAACGCCACCTACCTGCAGCAGGGTCAGCTCGAGGTCGAGATCATGGGCCGCGGTTATGCCTGGCTGGACACCGGCACCCACGACAGCCTGATGGAAGCCGGCCAGTTCATCGCCACGCTGGAGAAGCGCCAGGGCCTGAAAGTGGCCTGCCCCGAGGAGATCGCCTACCGCGCGGGCTGGATCACTGCCGACCAGCTGGAGGCGCAGGCCCAGCCGATGCTGAAGAACGGCTACGGCCAGTACCTGCTGCAGGTGCTGCGCGAGAAGGCGTTCTGACCGACAAAGCGCGCGGCCGCACAGACGGCCGCTGCGCAACCGGTTATGGTGCGGCGGCGCCCTCCGCGCTGCCAAGGATCCCATGACCACCCAGCCCTACCTGCACGACGACTCCGGCGCGGTGCGCTTCTGGGTGGACGTGGACGGCCAATCGGTGGGGGCCAGCATCCGCAAGGAGACGCTGCACTACCGTTTCGCGCCCGGCCGCAACGACGACCAGCCGCTGGCCACCTACCTGGCGAACGCCGACGAGATCGCCGAGGCCGTGCGCCGCCGCGTGGCCGCCGGGTCGATCGAGCCGGTGATGCTGCGCGAGCACGACCTGCCCCCGCCGGCGCGCTGAAGCGCCGACTGCGTGATGCCCTCGGCGCGCTGAAGCGCCGGCTGAGTGATGCCTTCGGCGCGCTGAAGCTCAGCCAGCCGGCCGCGCAAACCCGTTGGCGATCCAGGCCGTGGCGCTGGCGCGGTCGAGCCTGAATCCGGCCGACACACTGACCTGCGCCAACAGCGCTCCCGCCGCATCGTGCGCGCTCAATCGCGCCGCCGGTGCGTCGTCGTCGGGCTCGATGTCCAGCGACACCAGGATGCGCTGACCTGAGCCGTCCACGGTGATCTGCTTGTGCAGTTGCGCCTGCAGCTGCTGCTCGTGGCGGCGCAACACCTCGGCGGCAGTCTTCACCAGCGTGTTGAAGGCATTGGTGTCCAGCGGCTTGGGGTTCTTCTTGTCGCGGCCCATGGTCCACGGGCCCACCAGCGCAGGTTCGGGTTCGCCGTCCTTGATCATGGCCACCGCCCAACCTTCGTCGTCCTCGTTCTTGATGACCCGGGCGGTCCAGCCGTTGTCGCGCCACAGGCGCGGTTCGTGCACGCTGTCGGTCGTATTGATGTCGTCCATGCAGGCAGTTTAGGGCCCGGCTGCGCCAAACGCCGGTCGCGACCAAAGGCCTGCCGCCACGAAGTGCGGGTTCTCGAAACCCGGCTTGCCGTAGACCAACGGATGGCCATCATCCGCCCGGCACACGCTGCCGCCGGCGGCGGCCAGCACCGCATGGCCGGCGGCGATGTCCCATTCCATCGTGCGGCCCAGCCGCGGGTACAGATCGGCCTGGCCCGCAGCCAGCAGACACAGCTTGAGCGACGAGCCCGCAGTGCCGAAGTGCGCCACCGGGCGGCCGGCCAGGTAACGCGGCAGGAAGGCCTCCAGCGCCGCCGCATCGCCATGTGACCGGCTGGCCAGCACCGTCAGCCCTTCTGGCGGGGCTTGACGGCAGGCGATGGGCCGTCGGCCGCTGGCATCCTCCAACCACGCGCCCTGCCCCACGATGCCGGCATACAGGCACCCCCCCGTCCCGCCCACGGCCGGCGCCAGCACCACGCCCAGCACCGGCCGGCCCTGCTCGATCAAGGCGATGTTGACGGTGAACTCGCCATTGCGCGCGACGAACTCACGCGTGCCGTCCAGCGGATCGACCAGCCAGAAGCGCCCGCCCGGCGCCAACTGCGGCGCCTGGCCCGCGGCCATCGCCTCTTCGGCGACGATGGACACGTCGGGGGTCAGCGCGTGCAAGCCGGCCAGGATCACGGCCTCGGCCTGCTGATCGGCCAGCGTGACGGGTGAGGCATCGGCCTTGCCCTGCACCGCAAAGTCGGTGGCGTAGATGGCCATCACCACCTCGCCGGCCTGGCGGGCCAGGCGCTCCACCTCTGCCAGGCTGGGATAAGGCATCGCATTCGCGCTGGGATTCAAGGGATCTCCTGGGTTGCACAGGCCACCGACAGGCTCTGGCCTCTGGGCTGACTCAGTCTAGCGGGCGGCCAAGGGCACGCCAGCAACAAAGTAAAGACCGCCCATTTGCGACAGCCGGTTACAGCTGCTGCCTACAGGCCGCGTCGGTCCGGGTCGAAACCCATTGGAGAAACGTCGGTCGACCTCGCTCGTCCGCGCCGACCTGCCACCTAACCGGCGCCCTGCCGATCCGCCATGTCCATCCGGCCTGTCCCGCCCAACCCCCTATCGACTGCTGGCGCCGCGCCCAGGCGTCGACGCCCGGGCGACCACCCGCAACGATTTGCCATGGCGGGCGTCGCCACGCTGGCACTGCTGCTGGCCGGCTGCGGCGGCGGCGGCGGTGGCGGCAGCGAGGCTGACAGCGCATCCGCGCCGACCAGCAGTGCGGCGGCCAGCACCAGCGTGGTGTCGAACAGCACCGACCCGGCGGCAACCACTGCCGGCACCGCCGCCGTCACCACCGAGGCTGCCGCGATCGCCAGTGCCGAGGCGGCGGCCGATGCCCAAGCCGCCGCGGCAGCGGCCGCCGTCATTGCCGAAGCCACCGCCGCGGCATTGGCCGACAAGTCAGCCGCGGGCGCGACGTCCAACCTGACCGAATCTGCCTCGGCCGGCACGGCGACCCCGACAACGCCGGCGGCCGCGGCACCCGCCAGCACCACGCCGGTGCTGACGGTGCGTGCCCGCGGCAGCCTGGCGGCAGGCGTCGGCCCGCAGATGGTGGTGCGGGTGGACGGCAGCATCATCGGCACCGTGGACGTGACGGCCACCGATTTCACCAGCTACAGCTTTGCCGCGCCCACGCTGGCGGCGGGTGCGAAGGTGGACGTGGTGTTCACCAACGACGCGGTGATCAACGGCGAAGACCGCAACCTGTACCTGGCCTACGTGGCGCACGGCGGCCAGCTGCTGATGCCCACCGAAACCAACGCCCTCTACGACCGCGGCAAGGGCGACAAGGCCTTCGATGGCCTGGACACGGCGACGGGCCGCATCAACCTCACCAGCAACGGTGCACTGCGCCTGACCTGGCCCGCCGCATCCACCGCCGATGCCCAGCTGGCGCGCAAGCAAGACGCCGTGCGCTTCCTGCTGCAAGCCAGCTTCGGCCCCACACCGGCCAACATCAACGCGATGGTCAGCAAGCCCTACAGCAGCTGGATTACCGAGCAGATGGCGCTGGCCTATCAGCCCGACTACGTGAACTTCGTGCAGGCCCAGTACGACCGCGGCGATGCCTACCGCCCCAAGGGCGCCAGCTACACGCCCAGCTGGGTGGGCCAGAAATTCTGGGCCACCGCCGCCAGCGCCCCTGACCAGCTGCGCAAGCGGGTGGCCCTTGCGCTGCACCAGATCTTCATGGTGTCGCAGGCCGACTCCGGCTTGTGGAGCCAGGCACGCGCCTACGCGGCCTACCACGACCTGCTCAACCAGCATGCCTTCGGCAACTACCGAGCGCTGCTGCAGGACATGGCGCTGAGCCCGGCCATGGGCATCTACCTGTCGCACCTGCGCAACCGCAAGGAAGACCCGGCCACCGGCCGCGTGCCCGACGAGAACTTTGCGCGCGAGATCATGCAGTTGTTCAGCATCGGCCTGCACGAGTTGAACCTCGATGGCACGCCCAAGCTCGACGCCAACGGCAAACCGATCGAGACCTACACCAACACCGACGTGATGGCCCTGGCCAAGGTGTTCACCGGCTGGAGCTGGGCCTTTGCCGACAACGAGCTGACCGAGAGCAAGTTCCGCTGGGGCAGCCCCGACTACAGCGCCGCGGGCGACCAGCGCATCGACCTGCTGCCGATGAAGGCCTACCCCGGCCAGCACAGCACCGCCGCCAAGGCCTTGTTCACCGGCAAGCCCTGGGCCGCCAGCATCGCCGCCAATGGCAGCGCGCAGGCCGACCTGAAGCAGGCGCTGGATGCATTGTTCAACCACCCCAACGTGGGCCCCTTCATCGGCCGCCAGCTGATCCAGCGCCTGGTCACCAGCCAGCCCAGCCCGGCCTACGTGGCCCGCGTGGCCGGCGTGTTCAACAACAATGGCAGCGGCGTGCGCGGCGACCTGGCCGCGGTGGTGCGCGCGATCCTGCTGGACGCCGAGGCACGCAATGCGCCACCCGCCGGCTTCGGCAAACTGCGCGAGCCGGTGCTGCGCGTGGCGCACTGGATGCGCGCGCTGGGTGCCCAGTCCAGCAGTGGCCAGTTCCTGATGGCCACGGTGCTGGACAACGTGGGCCAGCGTGCGCTTTACGCCCCGTCGGTGTTCGGCTACTACCGGCCCGGCTACGTGCCGCCCAACACCAGCTTCGCTGGCAGCAAGGCCACCGCGCCCGAGTTCCAGATCGTCAACGAGTCGACCGTGGCCGCATGGATCAACACCGCCGAGGCCATGGCCGGCAACGGCCTGGGCTGGACCGGCAGCGCCGCCGACGTGGTGGTGGACCATGCCGCGCTGGGGGCCTTGGCCGACAGCGGCAACCTGGCCGCCCTGGTCGACCACCTGAACCTGCTGCTG
Organism: Aquabacterium sp.; assembly: GCA_030654555.1. GTDB lineage: Bacteria > Pseudomonadota > Gammaproteobacteria > Burkholderiales > Burkholderiaceae_C > Pseudaquabacterium. The sequence goes on along the minus strand of JAURXG010000500.1, from coordinate 2,505 downwards.
CTCGGCGGACGCATGTCGGCGCCGCTGCGCCAGGCCATCCTGGACACCGCCGGCAGTGTGAACGCCGGCACCACGGCCACCGCCAACCGGGCCCGCGCCGCGGTGTTCCTCACCCTGGCCTCGCCCGAATTCCTGACCCAGCCCTGAGCGCCGCGCACCATGACCTCTTCACGCCGACAGTTTCTGCGCGCCACCGCCGGGCTGGCCGCCGCCGCGGCCCATCCGCTGGGCGCGCGCTTCAGCCTGCCGCTGGCCACCCAGTTGGCCGGACTGGGCGCCCTGGCCGCCAGCCAGGCCCGATCCGCCACCGTCAACGATGGCTACAAGGCGCTGGTGTGCCTGCACATGGCCGGCGGCAACGACAGCCACAACTGGATCGTGCCCACCGACGCCGGCAACCTGGCCAGCTATGCCGCCGCGCGCGGTGAACTGGCCTGGCCCGCCGGCAAGCTGCAAGCCATCACGAGCAGCAACCAAGGCAGCGGCCGCAGCTTCGGCATGCCGCTGGAACTGGGGCCGCTGCGTGACTGGTATGAATCGGGCCAATGCGCCGTGCTGGCCAACGTGGGCACGCTGGAGCGGCCCGTCACCAAGGCCGACTACAAGGCCGGCGTGGGGCTGCCGGCCAAGCTGTTCTCGCACAACGACCAGGCCGCCACCTGGCAGAGCCTGCAACCCGAGGGCGCCCCCAGCGGCTGGGGCGGGCGCATGGGCGACATCCTGATGTCGGCCAACCAGTACCCGGTGTTCACCGCCGTGTCGGCCAGCGGCAACGCGGTGTTTCTCAGCGGCAACAGCGTGACGCAGTACCAGGTGGGCAGCAACGGCCCGGTGCTGATCAACGGCGCCCAACCCGGCTGGCGTGCGGGCTCGGGCAACACGCCGGGTGCGCTGCGCAGCCTGCTGGCCGGCAGCGGCAACAACGCCTTCGAGGCCGAATACCTGAAGGTGGTGCAGCGCTCGCTCAACACCGGCAGCGTGCTGCAGACCGCGCTGGGCAACACCGCCCTGGCCGCGCTGCCCACCGCACCCATCACCCTGCCCGACGGCAGCACCCTGGCGCTGAACAACGACGCGTTGGCCAAGCAACTGCGCATCGTGGCGCAGATGATCGCCGCCGGCCCGGGGCTGGGCATGCGCCGGCAGGTCTTCATGGTATCGATCGGCGGCTTCGACAGCCACAGCAACCAGATGCGCGACCAGCCCCTGCTGATGGCCCGCGTGGCGCAGTCGGTGAACTGGTTCCTGAGCGCGCTGCAGGGTGCCGGCCTGCTGAACAACGTGGTTCTCTTCAGCACCAGCGACTTCGGCCGCACCCTGGCCAGCAACGGCGACGGCTGCGATCACGGCTGGGGCAGCCACCACGTCATCGCCGGCGGCGCGGTGAAGGGCCGGCAGATCTACGGCACGATGCCGATCACCGCACTCGGCACGGCCGACGACCTGGGCTCGGGCCGGCTGCTGCCCAGCACATCAGTGACACAGTACGCGGCCACACTGGGCGGCTGGATGGGGCTGAGCACGGGCGAATTGCGGACGGTGCTGCCCAACCTGGGCAGCTTCTCGACCGCGAATCTGGGTTTTGTGTAGCGGAAGATCGGCGTCCGACTCGTACAACGGCATGGGGCAAGCCGAAGCAACGTCTCGTTACGGGTAGCAACGCTTGCTGAGTTAGTGTGCGGCACGCTGGCCAACCGCCAGCGCCAACGATGTCTGGGCAATTTGCCATTCGGCGGCATCAGGGCATCGGCCGGCACCGCACCGGGATGGCCTCTGCGCGGCACGTGGAAGCCCGCGGTCCGATCCGTGCAAGCAACGTCGCTTGCGCCTGGATCTGGGGCGCGTTTACCTGCGGAAAAGTGCCCTGCCCCGCGGCGGCCGGAGGTCGTTGCGACAGCTCGTTACAGCGGTCCGAATGGTCCGTTTCTTCAGGCGACTGCCACTGGCGCTTGGAAGCCACCATGTCGATGCCGTACGCACCGTCCCGCCGCACCCCTGTCTGCTAGGTTCACCACGCTCATGACGCCGTCGATCTTTCGCCCTGCCCGCTTGGCATGCCTGGCATTCCTGACTCTCCTGCTGAGCGCCTGTGGTGGTAGCGGTGGCAGTGGCAGCACAACGCCAGAACAAACCGGCGCGCCAGGCACCAAGTCCGCTGCCGGCGTGCAAGTGGGTACGCTGGCTGACGCAGGCCTGATCGGCACCCAACCCGTGTCGAATACCGCCTTGAATGCCGACGGCCCCGCCACCGAGCTGACGGTACGTGCGCGCGGCACGCTGGCCGGCAACGTGGGGCCGATCATGCAGGCGCGGGTCGACGGCGTGGTGGTGGGCAGCACCGAGGTGCGTGCCACCGAGCCCAGCGACTACACCTTCGCCGTGCCGCCGCTCGTGCCCGGCAGCAAGGTCGACGTGGTCTACACCAACAACGCCGTCATCGACGGTGTCGACCGCAACCTGTTCGTCTCGCACCTGATCGCAGGCACCACCTACGCGCTGCCCGAC
>JAURXG010000496.1 GCA_030654555.1 Aquabacterium sp. | reverse complement strand
GCCTCGAAGGCGATGAAACCACCCGGCAGCACCAGCTGCAGCCGGCCGCGCTCGTCGGCCGTGGTGGCCACGCCGATCAGCGCCGCCCAGCGCGCGGCCAGGGCCGGGGCATCGGCGCCGCGCAGCACCACGCCGGCGATGCCGGTGACGCGGCCCAGGCGAATTTGCGGCTGCCAAGACGGGCCGGCCGGCGCGTAGGGGCCGTCCCAGGCCTGGCCGCCGTCGGTGTGGTCGAACTCCAGCATGCAGGCGCCGGCGTCGCGCGGGTGCACCTGCAGGGTGTGGAAACCGTCGTGGTCCAGGTCGGTGACCAGCCGCGCCGCCAGCGCCTGCAGGTGCTCTCGGCGCGCGGCGATGTCGTCGTTGTCCAGGATCACGATGTAGCCGGCGCCGCCCGGGTGGCGGGCCAGGAAGCGGTGCAGCGGCGCGTCGGCTTGCACCGGCGCCACCAGCTCGATGAACTGGTGGCCGACCGCCAGCACCGCGTTGACCAGGCCGTACTTGGCCACATGCGGGTCGTCGTAGGCGGCGCCCAGCCCGAACAGCTGCTGCAGCTGGCCGACCCCCGGCGCCAGCGTGGGCACGGCCAGGCAGATCTGGCGCAGTCGGGGCCCGGTGAGGGGGGTGCTGCTGGCGGTGGTCGGGGTGTGAGCGGCTGCGGTCGTCATGGGGTACCTCCAAGGCGCCTGACCTTAGCACCGGTGCGGCGCCGCGCCACAATCCGGTCACGCTGCCCCAAGTCCACAGGCGCCGCAGCGTCGCCGGGAGCTGGCCATGGCCTTGAACAAGATCCTCGTCGCGCAAGGCGGCGGCCCGACCGCGGTGATCAACCAGAGCCTGGTGGGCGTGGTGATGGAGGCGCGCCGCCACAGAGGCATCGACCTGGTCTACGGTGCGCGCCACGGCGTGCGCGGCATCGTCGACGAGGATTTTGTCGACTTGACCCAGGAGACCAGCCACAACCTCGAATTGGTGGCGGCCACGCCCTCGTCGGCGCTGGGCAGCACGCGTGACAAGCCCGACCTGGCCTACTGCCAGAAGATCTTCCGCGTGCTGCAGGCGCATGGCATCGGCCACTTCTTCTACATCGGCGGCAATGATTCGTCGGACACGGTGCGCATCGTCAGCGAGCAGGCGCAAGCCGCCGCCTACCCGCTGCGCTGCATCCACATCCCCAAGACCATCGACAACGACCTGGTCGGCAACGACCACACGCCGGGTTTTCCATCGGCCGCGCGCTTCGTGGCCCAGGCCTTTGCCGGCGCCAACCTGGACAACGCGGCGCTGCCGGGCGTCTACATCGGCGTGGTGATGGGCCGTCATGCGGGCTTTTTGACCGCGGCCTCGGCGCTGGGCAAGAAGTTCCCCGACGACGGCCCGCACCTGATCTACCTGCCCGAGCGGGTGTTTGTGCTGGAGCAGTTTCTGGCCGATGTGAAGGCCATGTACGCCCGCCACGGCCGCTGCGTGATCGCGGTCAGCGAAGGCATCCACGATGCCAGCGGGAAACCGATGCTGGCGCAGTTGGCGAAGGACCTGGAGCGCGACGACCACGGCAACGTGCAGTTGTCGGGCACCGGTGCGCTGGCCGACCTGCTGTGCGAGGAGATCAAGACCAAGCTGGGCATCAAGCGCGTGCGCGGCGACACCTTCGGCTAC
>JAURXG010000493.1 GCA_030654555.1 Aquabacterium sp. | reverse complement strand
CGCCGGGCTCGCTGCGCGCGGCATCGAGCACGAAGCGCTCGCCGGTGACCAGCATCACCTTGCCCTCGGCGAACTTGCCGACGCGGATCTTGGGGCCCTGCAGGTCGGCCATCAGCGCGATCGGCTTGCCCACCTTGTCGGCGATGCTTCGCACCAGCGCGGCGCGGTCGATGTGGTCCTGCGCCGTGCCGTGGCTGAAGTTCAGCCGCACCACGTCGACACCGGCGCGCAGCAACCGCTCCAGCACCTCGGGGCTGCTGCTGGCGGGGCCGAGGGTGGCAACGATCTTGGTGGCACGTGGCATGGGCGGTTCGTCCTGGGGTTGAGCGAGGGATTATCGGGGCCGGCCAGCCCCGCCCGGTTACCGCCGGGTTACCGGCCGATCAGCGCCCCGCGTCCTTCAGCTCGGCCGCGTCGGCCACCGCCAGCGCCGTCATGTTGACCACGCGCCGCATCGTGGCCGAGGGCGTGAGGATGTGCGCCGGCGCTGCCGCCCCCAACAGGATCGGGCCGATCGTCACGCCGTGGCTGGCGGTGACCTTGAGCACGTTGAACAGGATGTTGGCCGCATCCAGGTTGGGCAGCACCAGCAGGTTGGCCGCGCCGGTGAGCGTGGCGTCGCTGAGGAAGCTGCCGCGGATGGCCTCGGACAACGCCGCATCACCCTGCATCTCGCCATCGCACTCGATCTCGGGCGCGCGCTGCACGAACAGGTTGCGCGCGGCGCGCATGCGGCGTGCCGACTCGCGCTGCGAGGTGCCGTACATCGAGTGCGACAGGAAGGCCACCTTGGCCGGCATGCCGAAGCGCCGCACCTCGTGCGCGGCCATCAGCGCGATGTCGGCCAGTTCCTCGGCGCTGGGTGATTCGTTGACGAAGGTGTCGGTGATGAACAGGGTGTGCTCGGCCAGCATCAGCGCGTTCATCGTGGCCATCGTGCGGGCCCCGGTGCGCTGGCCGATGACCTGGCGCACATGGTCCAGGTGCTGCTCGAAGCGGCCCACCAGGCCGCACAGCATCGCGTCGGCCTCGCCGCGCTTGAGCATCAGGCAGGCGATCAGCGTGTTGCTGCGCCGCACCGCCGCCTTGGCCGCCTCGGGCGACACGCCGTCGCGGCCCATCAGCTGGTGGTAGGCCTCCCAGTAGGCGCGGAAGCGCGGGTCGTTCTCGGGATCACACACCTCGAAGTGCACGCCGCGCTGCAGGCGCAGGCCGGCGCGCTCGATGCGCATGTCGATCACCGCGGGCCGGCCCACCAGGATGGGCTGCGCCAGGCCTTCGTCCAGCACCACCTGCACCGCGCGCAGCACGCGCTCGTCCTCGCCCTCGGCATACACCACGCGGGCGGCCTGGCGCCCCTGCGCGGCCTTGGCCGCGGTGAACACCGGCTGCATCACCATGCCGGTCTGGTAGACGAAGCGGGTGAGCTGCTGGCGGTAGGCGTCGAGGTCGGCGATCGGCCGCGTGGCCACGCCGCTGTCGGCCGCGGCCTTGGCCACCGCCGGGGCGATGCGCAGGATCAGCCGCACGTCGAACGGCGTGGGGATGATGTACTCGGGGCCGAACTTCAGCTCCTTGCCGGCGTAGGCGGCGGCCACCTCGTCGCTGGGCTCGGCCTTGGCCAGCGCGGCGATCTCGCGCACGCAGGCCAGCTTCATCGCCTCGTTGATGGTGGTGGCGCCGCAATCGAGCGCGCCGCGGAAGATGTAGGGGAAGCACAGGACGTTGTTGACCTGGTTCGGATAGTCCGAGCGGCCGGTGGCGACGATGCAATCGGGCCGCGCCGCCTTGGCCAGCTCGGGCCGGATCTCGGGCTCGGGGTTGGCCAGCGCCAGGATGATGGGCTTGTCGGCCATGGTCTTGACCATCTCGGGCGTCAGCACGCCGGCGGCCGAGCATCCCAGGAACACGTCGGCGCCTGCGATCACGTCGGCCAGCGTCTTGTGCTCGGTCTTCTGGCAGTAGCGCTGCTTCGATTCGTCCAGCTTGTCGCCACGGCCCTCGCGGATCACGCCCTTGGAATCGCAGGCGAACACGTTGGCGATGTTCACGCCCAGGCCCACCATCAGGTCCAGGCAGGCGATGGCCGCTGCACCGGCGCCCGAGACCACCAGCCGGATCTGGCCGATGGGCTTGCCCACCAGTTCGAGCGCATTGATCAGCGCCGCCGACGAGATGATCGCCGTGCCATGCTGGTCGTCGTGGAAGACGGGGATCTTCAAGCGCTCGCGCAGCTTGCGCTCGACCACGAAGCACTCGGGCGCCTTGATGTCCTCGAGGTTGATGCCGCCCAGCGTGGGCTCCAGCGCGGCGATGATCTCGACCAGCTTGTCGGGGTCGTGCTCGGCCAGTTCGATGTCGAACACGTCGATGCCGGCGAACTTCTTGAAGAGACAGCCCTTGCCCTCCATCACGGGCTTGGCCGCCAGCGGGCCGATGTCGCCCAGGCCCAGCACCGCGGTGCCGTTGGTGATCACGCCCACCAGGTTGCTGCGGCTGGTGTACTCGGCGGCCAGGCTGGGGTCGCGCTCGATGTCCAGGCAGGGGTAGGCCACGCCGGGCGAGTAGGCCAGGCTCAGGTCGCGCTGGTTGCTCAGCGGCTTGGTGGGGGTGACGGAGATCTTGCCCCGGGTGGGCGCGCGGTGGTATTCACGGGCCGCGTCGCGCAGCGCCTGTTCGGCGGCAGAGATGGGTTGGCTGGGGCTGGTCATGGCGGGCCTCCGTCGTTGTTCGAGGCGACGGAGGTTACGCCGGTTTGCCCGCGTCAACGATGCGGGCAACCGATAGCTGTCATGCCGTGGCGCGAGGCAATCGCGCCACGGC
>JAURXG010000490.1 GCA_030654555.1 Aquabacterium sp. | reverse complement strand
CAGGCGCGCAGGGACGGGCTCCAGTGCACCGGATCGTCGTCCTGCAGCCGGGCATACAGCGGGAACGGGTTGCGCCGCACGTCGGGGTCGGCGGGGTCGTAGGCCAGGGGGGTCATGACGGCGCACGCTAGCCCGGCAACCCCCCGGCGGCTAGCGCCGAGGCGACAGCCACGCGGCCTGCCTGGGCCAGACAAGCCCGGATGGTTTTCCCGGGGGCCGATGCTAGCCTCGCGGCAGCGCCTCTTTCCCCGCCCACCCGACGATGCACCTGCTAGACGACACCAGTGCGCTGATCCCCGACGTGTTCGAGGTGCACGCGCGCTGCCAGCCCGACAAGGAGGCCGTGGTCTGCGGCCCGGTGCGCCGCTGCTGGGGCGACTTCAACGCCAACATCAACCGCGTGGCCCATGCGCTGGCCGCGCGGGGCATCGGCCGTGGCCAGCAGGTGGCGGTGCTGATGGGCAACGCGGTCGAGATGCTCGAAGTGGTGTTCGGCATCGTCAAGGCCGGCGCCTGCGTGGTGCCGCTGTCGGGCCTGCTGACCGGCGAGCAGCTGGGCACGCTGATCGACGACAGCGACAGCGTGATGCTGTTCGCCAGCCCCGACTTCCGCGCCCGGCTGGGCGATCATCGTGCCCGTTGCGCCAAGCTGCGGCCCGACGGCTGCATCGCGATCGGCGGCGACGCGCCGGGCTGGACCGGCTTCGAGGCCTTCATCGCCGGGGCGCCGGCCGGCCCGCCGCTGGCGGCGATCACCGCGCAAGACCGCTTCAACATCATCTACAGCTCGGGCACCACCGGCCTGCCCAAGGGCATCGTGCAGACGCACCGTGCACGCACCCACTGGGCCTTCAGCAACGCCATCGAGCTGGGCATGACCGAGACCAGCCGGGCGCTGACCACCACCGCGCTGTACTCCAACGGCACCTGGCTGATGATGCTGCCGGTGCTGTTCGTCGGCGGCACCTGCCACGTGATGCCGGCCTTCGGCGCGGCCGAGTTCCTGGCCACGGTGCAGCGCGAGCGCATCACGCACAGCTTCATGGTGCCGGCGCAGTTCCTGATGGTGCTGGCCGAGCCCGGGCTCGCCAGCGCCGACCACTCGTCGCTGCAGAGCCTGCTGTGCGCCGGCTCGCCGCTGCGCCGCGACACCAAGCGCGAGGTGCTGCAGCGCTTCGGCAACCTGCTGACCGAGTTGTACGGCTTCTCCGAAGGCTTCGGCGCGATGCTCAAGCCGCATCAGCACGCGGCCCGTTTCGACAGCGTGGGCCGCCCGGTGCTGGGCTTCGAGGCCTGCATCCTCGACGACGCCGGCCAGGTGCTGGCCCCGGGCGAGGTGGGCGAGATCGCCGGCTACGGCGCCGGCATGATGAGCGGCTACCACCGCCGGCCCGAGCAGACCGCCGCGCTGGTGTGGCGCGATGCGCGCGGGCGCAGCTTCATCCGCTCGGGCGACGTGGGCCGCATGGATGCGCAGGGCTTCATCACCCTGGTCGACCGCAAGAAGGACATGATCATCTCGGGCGGCTTCAACGTCTTCCCGGCCGACATCGAGGCCATCGTCGCCCAGCACCCGGCGGTGCACGACGTCACCGTCATCGGCATCCCGCACGACAAGTGGGGCGAGACCCCGCTGGCGCTGGTGATACCCCGCCCGGAGGCCGCGCAGGACGCCGAGGCGATCCAGGCCTGGGCCAACCAGCGCCTGGCCCGCCACCAGCGGCTGGCCGCGCTGGAGTTCCGCGACGACTTTCCGCGCAACGCGCTGGGCAAGGTGCTCAAGCGCCTGCTGCGCGAGCCCTACTGGGCCACCGCAGGGCGCGCGATCTGAGCGCCCGCACCGACACGATCGACAGGAGACATCCCCCCATGGCCCGCCAAGACCCGAACGTCCGGACCGCCGCTGCCGACACCGGCGCCACGCTGCCGCTGGCCGATCGGCGCAACCGGGTGATGTGGCTCAACAACGACCGCGTGTTCTACGCCGGCCTGCTGGGCGCGGTGAGCGTGCGCACCATGGGCGGCTGGCTGGTGTATGTCTCGCTGGGCGCGCCGCTGCGCATCGCGCTGGGCGACGCCGGGACCGGTCATATCGACCCCGATGCGCCGTTGTTGACCACCGACCTGGCGGTGGTGCCGCCCTACACGCCGCACCGCGTGGCCTGCGATCAGCGCCTGGTCTGCAGCATCACCATCGAGCCCGAGACCATCGACGAGACCGCGCTGCCCGCCTGGCTGCGCCACCACGTCGGCCCGGTGCCGGCCGATCACCCCGAGGCGGCGGCGATGCTGGCACGTGTGCGCAGCGCGCACGCCTGGCTGCGCACCCAGGGTCGGCAGATCGACCTGCAGACCACCAGCTTCGACGAGTGCTTCTTCGGCCTGCGGCTGGCGCCGCGGCGCATCGACCCGCGCATCGCCGGCGTGCTCGAGGACATCCGCAACGACCCGTCGCGCAGCACCACCGCGCAGGATTGCGCCGCGGCCGTCGGGCTGTCGTTCTCGCGCTTCCTGCACCTGTTCAAGGACGAGGTGGGCACGCCGTTTCGCAGCCTGCGCACCTGGAAGCGCGCGCGCAGCCTGTTGCACCATGTCACCCGCGACACCAACCTGGTGCACGTGGCGCTGGACACCGGCTACCCCGATTCCACTCATTTCAGCCACTCGATCCGCCATGTCTACGGGCTCAAGCCACGCGACCTGTTCGCCGGTTCACGCCAGCTGACGGTGCTCGGCGACAGCCCGGCGGCGCGCGCCGCGGCCCGCGCCGAGGCCTGGCGCTGACGCGCCGGCGCTGCAGGCCCCGTTTCGGCACGCCAGCGCACCGATGGGCGCCTGCTTCGTCACCGGCACCGACGTCGGCGTGGGCACCACGCTGGTGGCCAGCGCCATCGTGCACCTGGCCGGCGCCACGGGCACCTGGCGGTGGGCATGAAACCGGTGGCGCCGGGTGCCACCTTCCACCACGGCCAGTGGCACAACGACGAGGTCGACCGGCTCGCCGCCGCGGGCTCGCTGCAACTGCCCGACAGCGCGCTGTGCCCCTACATCCTGGCGCCCGATCAGTCGCCCGAGATCGCCGCGCACCTGGCCGGCATCACGCTGGCGCCCGAGTGCATGCTCGAGGCCCTGGGCGCGCTGCGCGTGTGGGCCGATGCGGTGGTGGTCGACGGCGTGGGCGGCTTTCGCATGCCGTTGGCCGCCGGCTACGACAGCGCCGACCTGGCCCAGGCGATGGACCTGCCGGTGGTGCTGGCGGTGGGTCTGCGCCCGGGCTGCCTGAACCATGCGCTGCTCACCGCCGAGGCCATCGTCGCGCGCGGCCTGCGCCTGGCCGGCTGGGTGGCCAACACCATCGATCCGGCGCTGGCACAGCCCGACATGACCCTGGCCTGCCTGCGCCGCTGGATCAGCGCCCCTTGCCTGGGCGTGGTGCCCAGGCTCGATGGCGGCGGGCCGGCGGCCGGCCCGTTGGCGCGCCGCGCCGCCGATCACCTGGCGCGTGACGCATTGCTCGGTCTGCTGGCCCTGGGTGGGCGCAGCGTGCTGCCTCATTGATGCGCCGCAGCCGTGCGCCAATCGGGCGCCCACCGCGCGCCGCGCCGACGCGGCGCTTTGATCTGCCGCAGACCCCGGTTTCCGCCGTCGCGCCTCAATGGCGGAACGCAGAATTTCCCGGATGGCCAGCCGCGAGCGGTCCGGATGTCTGCCAAGGAGCGCAGCATGAAACATGAACATGGCAAGACCGGCACCGGTGGCAGGCCGCCGTCCGGCCCCATCGCCGATGCCCGCGGCGGCCTGCGCCTGGTGGTCGACGGCACGCGCGGTGTCACCGGCCTGGTCGAGGCGCTGCACGGGCAGATCCAGCGCTTTGCGCCACCGCTGCGCCGCCGCGACGACCTGGCCAACGACGCCAGCGCCGATGCCCTCGGCGACGGCCTGCCGCCCACGCGCGGCATCACTGGCCTGGTGTACCGCAGCATCCAGGGCGGCACGCGTCTGGTGGGTGATGGGCTCGATGGCCTGCTCGCCCCCTTCGACAGCGCGCTCAGCGGCGCCGAGCCGTCGCCGCGCCGCGATGCGATGGTGGCGGCGCTCAACGGCGTGCTGGGCGATCACCTGCTGCGCAGCGGCAACCCGCTGGCCCTGCCGATGCAGCTGCGCCAGGCGGGCCGCCCGCTGAACCCGCAGGCCCTGGGCGACCAGGCGCCCGGCCATGTGCTGCTGCTGGTGCACGGCCTGTGCATGAGCGACCTGGGCTGGCGCCGCAACGGCCACGACCACGGCGAGACGCTGGCGCGCGCGCTGGGCGCCGCGCCGGTCTACGCCTTCTACAACAGCGGCCTGCACATCAGCCAGAACGGCCTCGCGCTGGCCGAGGTGCTGGAGCAGCTGGTCCAGCAATGGCCGGTGCCGCTGCAGCGATTGACCATCGTGGGCCACAGCATGGGCGGCCTGGTGGCACGCAGCGCCATCGCCCAGGCCCAGGCGGCGGGCCAGCGCTGGCCCGGCCTGCTGCGCCAGCTGGTGTTCCTGGGCACGCCGCACCACGGGGCGCCGCTGGAGCGCGCCGGCAACTGGCTGCACCGGGTGATGGACCTGAGCCCGTACGTGGCGCCGTTCACCCGCTTGTCGCGGCTGCGCAGCGAAGGCATCACCGACCTGCGTCACGGCAACCTGCTCGAGGCCGACTGGCAGGGCAGCAGCCGCTTCGACCATGCCGACCGCCGCACCCCGGTGCCGCTGCCCGAGGGCGTGGATTGCTACGCCATCGCCGCCACCGTGGGCGGCCCCGACACGCCAGGCTCGCTGCTGGGGGACGGCCTGGTGATGGTCGACAGCGCGCTGGGCCGCCACCGGCGCGCGGCCCTGCGCCTGCGCCTGCCCGACGACCACTGCTGGGTGGGCCACGGCATCCACCACCTCGACCTGCTCAGCGACCCGGTGGTCTACCGCAAGATGCTGGGCTGGCTGCAGGCCTGAGCCGACCCCTCACGCAACGCCGAGCGCAGGTGACAGCGGGGCCATTGGTGCCGACGGCACAATCGTGACATGTCCGATGCCCCCACCTCCGACGGCCGCCCTGACGAGCCCGCCGCGCCCGATGTGCGCCACGCCCTGAGCTACCCTTGCGGCGAGCCGCCCGCGCCCGGTGCCGTGCGCGAGGTGGCGCCCGGCGTGCTGTGGCTGCGCATGCCGCTGCCGTTCGCGCTGAACCACATCAACCTCTGGGCCCTGGCCGACGAGGACGAGCAGGGCCCCGGCTGGGCCATCGTCGACACCGGCACCAAGACGCCCGAGGTGCTGGCCGCCTGGCGCCAGTTGATCGCCGCCGACGGCCCGCTGGCCGCCACGCCGCAGGGCGCGCGCATCACGCGCATCTTCTGCACCCACATGCACCCCGATCACGTGGGCATGGCCGGCTGGCTGGCGCGCAAGTTCCAGTGCCGGCTGTGGATGACGCGGCTGGAATACCTCACCTGCCGCACCCTGGCCGCCGACACCGGCCGCGAGGCGCCCGACGACGCGATCCGCTTCTACCGCCAGACCGGCTGGCCCGAGGAGGCGCTGGACGTCTACCGCGCGCGCTTCGGCGGCTTCAGCAAGTACCTGCATGCGCTGCCCGACAGCTTCCGGCGCATCGTCGACGGCGAGGCGCTGACCATCGGCGGGCGGCGCTGGCAGGTCGTCGTCGGCCGCGGCCATTCACCCGAGCATGCCTGCCTGGTGAGCGACGAGCTGGGCGTGATGGTCTCGGGCGACCAGGTGCTGCCGCGCATCTCGTCGAACGTGAGCGTCTTCCCGACCGAGCCCGATGCCGATCCGCTGGGCGACTGGATGGCCTCGCTGGCGCATTTGCGCGCCACGCTGGGCGACCACCTGCTGGTGCTGCCGGCGCATGGCGAGCCCTTCACCGGCCTGCATGCGCGGCTGGACCGGCTGGCGCATGGCCACGACCGCGGCCTGCAGCGCCTGCGCCGCAGCCTGGCCGACAGCCCGAAGCGGGCGATCGACGTGTTCGGCGCGCTGTTCGCGCGGCCCATCGACGGCAAGGGCGAGCTGCTGGGCATGGCCACCGGCGAGAGCCTGGCCCACATCAACTACCTGGTGGCGCGCGGCGAGGCGCTGTGCGAGACCGGCGCCGACGGCGTGCGGCGCTACCGCGCCAAGGCTTGACGCTGCAGGGGTGGGTAGGGGTGGGTCATGACGCCAGCACGCAGGCCTGCGCGGGCTGCAGCGGGCAGGGGCCCACCCAGCGCAGGCGCCCGCCGGCGGCCGCTGCCGGCAACGGCACGCGCCAGGTGACGGGCCGGGGCTGGCCGGCGGTCAGGCTGTCCAGCGTGCGCCACTGGCTGCTGCCCGCGGCCAGCCAGTCCACCCGATAGGCGCCGTTGCGCCGCAGGGCGCGGCTGCGCACCACCAGCGCACCGTTCTCGATCGCCGCGCTGGGCTGATTGGCCCAGGGCCGGGCCAGCGGATCGCCGACGAACAGGCCCTGGCCGGGCCAGGCCACCGATTTCCAGTAGGCCTCGATCACCGTGGCGCCACGCAGGTAGTGGTCGATCAGCACCGAGGCGCGCGGGAACTTCTCGACATGGTTGCAGGGCTCTTCCACCGTGCCGTAGCTGGCGGTGGCGCCGGCGGCCAGCCAGGCGGTGGCCGGCATCTGGCCGTTGGCATTGGGCAGCAGGCCGCCGAAGGAGGTGAGGTGGTCGGCCACCGCGCCGGGCAGGAAGCGGTTGCTGCCCAGCTGCTGCAGCCGGGCCAGGCCGGTGAAGTAGAACAGCAGGTCGCGCTGCTGCACCACCTCCTGTGCACTGCCGGCGGTGCTGGCGTCCAGGTAGCGCAGCGCCAGCGCGGGCTCGGCGGTCCAGGAAGCGGGCAGGGCGCTGAAGTCGGGGTGGCGCACGCTGCGCGCGGCATCGGCGGTGCGCAGCAGCCAGCCGGTGCCGGCGGGTGCACTGCCCTCGGCGGCCACGCCCCGCGCGATCAGGGCCTGCGCCGCCTCCAGCGTGGTCGCGCCCAGCATCATCGACGGGCGGATGCGCAGGTCGCTGTAGGGCCGCGTGGTGTCGGTGTCGTAGTAGGCCGAGGCTTGGGTGCGGTTGCAGCCGCCGCACAGCATCGCGTTGTAGCCGAAGGCCAGCGCACTGGTGATGCCCATGCTGCAGCTGCTGCCCTGCACCCGCGAGGGCTGCGTCCAGGTCACCAGCGTGGCCTGCACCGTGGCCGGCAGCCGGGCGTCGAGCTGGGCCTTGAGCGTGGCGAAGGCGCTGTCACCGATCACGTCGCTGCCGGTGGGCACGGCCAGGCGGATGACCTGGGCGTCTGGGATGCCGCGCGCCAGCTGGTAGGCGCGGGCGATGGCCTCGCCCTGTGCATCACCCTCGGCCACCAGCACCGCCAGGTCCTGCGCGCCCAGCCCGGCA
>JAURXG010000486.1 GCA_030654555.1 Aquabacterium sp. | reverse complement strand
GGTACACCCAAAAAAATGTCGGCGCTACGCTGGTACAGCTGGCAGCTCAATTTGCCTTTGCCGCCGGGTGTCTCGCTGGGCGCCACGTAGAACTGGAAGAAGGCATGGCAGGGCATCAGCGCCATCTGGTCCAACTCGGCCACGTTCCAGGCGCTGACGATGATGCGGCGGCTGTCGGGGTTGGTCCTGAGCTGCTGCACCACCTGGGCGATCTGGTCGATGTGGCCACCACCGGGGGTGGGCCAGCTGCGCCACTGCACGCCGTACACCGGGCCGAGGTCGCCATCGGGCCGGGCCCACTCGTCCCAGATCGTGCAGCCGTTGTCCTGCAGCCACTTGACGTTGCGATCGCCGCGCAGGAACCACAGCAGCTCGACGATCACCGCGCGCAGGAACACCTTCTTGGTGGTGACCAGCGGAAAGCCCTCGTTCAGGTCGAAGCGCATCTGGTGGCCGAATACGCTGCGCGTGCCGGTGCCGGTGCGGTCGCCCTTGGCCACGCCATGCTCGAACACATGGCGCAGGAAGTCTTCGTACTGGGAGCGGATCGGGCGGTTCATGGCGGGGGTGGAGGCAAAACAGTCGATTATCCCGTGGCGGCGGGCCGTCAGGCCTCGGCCTTCTCCAGCCCGAACTGCATCGCCGCCAGCTTGGCGTACAGGCCGCCGCGCGCCACCAGCTCGTCGTGGGTGCCGATGTCGACGATGCGGCCGGCCTCCATCACCACGATGCGGTCGGCGCGCTGCACCGTGGCCAGGCGGTGGGCGATGACCAGCGTGGTGCGCCCGCTCATGGCGCGCTCCAGCGCGGCCTGCACCATGCGCTCGCTCTCGGCGTCGAGCGCGCTGGTGGCTTCGTCCAGCAGCAGCAGCGGCGGGTTCTTCAGCATCGCGCGCGCGATGCTGATGCGCTGGCGCTGGCCGCCCGACAGGCGCACGCCGCGCTCGCCCAGGAAGGTGTCGTAGCCCTCGGGCAGCGCGCTGATGAAGTCGTGCGCGAAGGCGGCCTTGGCAGCGGCGATCACCGCGTCGTCGGGGGCGTCGGGCCGGCCGTAGCGGATGTTCTCCAGCGCGCTGGTCGAGAAGATGGTCGAGTCCTGCGGCACGATGCCGATGCGCTGGCGCAGATCGGCCAGGGCCAGGTCGCGCAGTTCCACGCCGTCGAGCGTGATGCGGCCGCTGCCGGCGTCGTAGAAGCGCAGCAGCAGCTGGAACACCGTGCTCTTGCCGGCGCCGCTGGGGCCGACGATGGCCACCGTCTCGCCCGGCGCCACCGCCAGCGTGAGGTGCTGCAGCGCCGGCAGCGTGGGCCGCGACGGGTAATGGAAGCCGACGTCGTCCAGCGCCACCGCCGAGCCGGCCAGGCGGTCGTCCGACAAACGCGACAGCGGCGGCAGCGCGCGCGGCGCCGTGGGCTCGGCCACCGGTGACTTGGCGGCCAGCAGCTCCATCAGCCGCTCGGTGGCGCCGGCGGCACGCAGCAGGTCGCCGTAGACCTCGGACAGCACCGCCACGCTGCTGACCAGGATGATCACGAACACCACCGTCTGGCCCAGGTGGCCGGCGCTGATGCGCCCGGCCGCCACCGCCTGCGTGCCCTGGTACAGGCCCCACAGCAGGGCGCCGAAGGTGGCGGTGATGATGAAGCCCACCAACATCGCCCGCACCCGGCTGCGCTTGCGCGCGGTGTCGAAGGCGGCCTCGGTGGCGGCGTCGAAGCGCTCGGCCTCGCGCCGCTCCTGCCCGTAGCTCTGCACCACGGGGATCGCGTTCAGCACCTCGGCGGCGATGGCGCTGGAGTCGGCCACCCGGTCCTGGCTGGCGCGGCTCAACTTGCGCACCCGCCGGCCGAAGTACAGGCTGGGCAGCACCACCAGCACCAGGATGCCCAGCACCTGCGTCATCACGTAGGGGTTGGTGACGATCAGCATCACCATCGCGCCGGCGCCCATCACCAGGTTGCGCAGGCCCATGCTGAGCGATGAGCCCACCACCGTCTGCACCAGTGTGGTGTCGCCGGTCAGGCGCGAGAGCACCTCGCCGG
>JAURXG010000483.1 GCA_030654555.1 Aquabacterium sp. | reverse complement strand
CACGCTGGTCGAGCACCTGGGCACCGGGCTGGGCTTCTGGCCGGCGCTGCTGCTGTCGGCGCTGGCGGTGGGCGCCTTCGGCGCGGTGGTGGAGGTGCTGCTGCTGCGCCGCATCTACCGCGCGCCCGAGCTGTTTCAGCTGCTGGCCACCTTCGCGCTGGTGCTGGTGATCAAGGACGCGGCGCTGGGGTTGTGGGGCGCCGAAGACCTGCTGGGCCCGCGTGCGCCGGGGCTGTCGGGTGCCGTCGACATCCTGGGTCGGCGCTTTCCCACTTACGACCTGCTGCTGAGCGTGGTCGGCCCGCTGGTGCTGGGCGCGCTGGGCGTCAACCAGGCCTGGCTGTTCACCAGCGTGTTCGCGCTGGGGGCGATGCTGGCCGGCCTGGGCGGCGCGCTGCAGCTGCCGCGCGAGCCCGCCTCGCTGAACCTCGACCTGCTGACCATCGGCGACGCCTTCGTGGTGGTGGTGGTGGGTGGCATGGGCTCGATCCCCGGTGCCTACGTGGCCGCGCTGCTGATCGCCGAGATCAAGGCGCTGTGCGTGGGCATCGGCACGGTGCACTGGTTCGGCGTCGATTTCAGCTTCTCCAAGCTGACGCTGGTGGCCGAGTTCCTGGTGATGGCGGTGGTGCTGGTCTGGCGCCCCTGGGGCCTGATGGGCAAGCCGCAGGCGGCCACCCGCAACACCGCGTCGGTCGAGCCACCGCTGCGCAGCGCCGGCCGCCCGCTGGTGGTCGGTGCGCTGCTGCTGGCGGTGGCGCTGGCCGCGCTGCCGGCGGCCACCACCGGCAGCCCCTACGTCACGGTGCTGGCGATCGACCTGCTGACCGCGGCGCTGTTTGCCGCCAGCCTGCACTTCATCATGGGGCCGGCGGGCATGCATTCGTTCGGCCATGCGGCCTACTTCGGCCTGGGCGCCTACGCCGCAGCGCTGCTGATGCTGAAGGCCGGCTGGCCGATGGAGGCGGCGCTGGTGGCCGCACCGCTGGCCGCGGGTTTGGGTGCGGTCGTGTTCGGCTGGTTCTGTGTGCGCCTGTCGGGCGTGTACCTGGCGATGCTGACGCTGGCGTTTGCGCAGATCGTCTGGTCGATCACCTTCCAGTGGGACGACTTCACCGGCGGCAGCAACGGCCTGACCGGCGTGTGGCCGGCCGACTGGCTGGCCGACAAGACGGCGTATTACTTCCTCACGCTGGCGGCGGTGGCCCTCGGCGTGCTGGCGCTGCGCCGGGTGCTGTTCTCGCCCTTCGGCCTGGCGATGCGCGCCGGGCGCGAGTCGCCGCTGCGCGCCGACGCCATCGGCATCGACGTGAAGAACATCCAGTGGGCGGCCTTCGTCGTGGCGGCGGTGGCCGCCGGCGGCGCGGGCGCGCTCTACGCCTTCAGCAAGGGCAGCATCTCGCCCGACAGCCTGGCCGTGGGCAAGAGCGTCGACGGCCTGGTGATGGTGCTGCTGGGCGGCGTGCAGACCCTGACCGGCCCGGTGGTGGGCGCGGTCACCTTCACCTGGCTGCAGGACACCGTGGCGCGCAGCACCGACTACTGGCGCGCGCTGCTGGGCGGCATCGTGCTGCTGCTGGTGCTGGCCTTCCCGCAGGGCATCGCGGGCTTCGTCGGCCAGCTGTTCGAGAAGCGAAAGTCGTCATGAGAGCCGCACGGCCGCCCGAAGGGGCTCATTCCCGCTCGGCGGGACGGGCCGCAGGCCCTGGGGTGCTCCTATGAGCCTGCTCACCGTCTCCGGCCTGGGCAAGAGCTTCGGCGGCAACCGCGCGGTCGATGGCATCGGTTTCAGCGTGGCCAAGGGCGAGCTGCTGGCGCTGATCGGCCCCAACGGCGCGGGCAAGTCGACCACCTTCAACATGGTCAACGGCCAGCTGCCGGCCGACAGCGGCTCGATCACGCTCGACGGCCAGGAGCTGCTGGGCCACAAGCCGCGCGAGATCTGGAAGATGGGCGTGGGCCGCACCTTCCAGATCGCCGAGACCTTCGCTTCGTTGACCGTGCTCGAGAACGTGCAGATGGCGCTGATCTCGGCCGACAACCGGCTGTTCTCGATGTGGCGGCGCGCCGCCGACCACAAGCAGTCCGAGGCGCTGGACCTGCTGCGCCAGGTGGGCATGGCCACGCAGGCCGACCGCCCCTGCAGCGTGCTGGCCTATGGCGACGTGAAGCGGGTCGAGCTGGCCATCGCGCTGGCCAACCAGCCGAAGCTGCTGCTGATGGACGAGCCCACCGCGGGCATGGCGCCCAAGGAGCGCAACGAGCTGATGGCGCTGACCAAGCGCCTGGTGGTCGAGCGCGGGCTGGCGGTGCTGTTCACCGAGCACAGCATGGACGTGGTGTTCGCCTACGCCGACCGGCTGATCGTGCTGGCGCGCGGGCGGCTGATCGCCGAAGGCAAGCCGGCCGAGATCCGCGACCACCCCGAGGTGCAGGCGGTGTACTTCGGCACCGGCAAGACCTTCGAGAAGAAGGGGGCCGCGGCATGAGCGAGCCCTTGTTGAAGGCCTCCGGCCTGAATGCCTGGTACGGCGCCGCGCAGATCCTGTTCGACGTCGACCTGCAGGTGAACCGCGGCGAGGTGGTGGCGCTGATGGGCCGCAATGGCGCGGGCAAGAGCACCACGCTGAAGGCCATCATGGGCATGCTGGCGCGCTGTCGTGGGCAGGTGCAGTTCATGGGCCGCGACATCGCCCGCGCCGAGCCGCACGCCATCGCCCGCGCCGGGCTGGGCTTCGTGCCCGAGGACCGGCGCATCTTCAGCGACCTGACGGTGATGGAGAACCTGGCGGTGGGCCGCCAGCCCGCGCGGCACTGGCCCGATGGCAGCGCCGCGCCCACCTGGACGCCCGAGGCGCTGTTCCGGCTGTTCCCCAACCTGGGCGAGATGCCCAACCGCCCGGGCGGGCGCATGAGCGGCGGCGAGCAGCAGATGCTGACCGTCGCCCGCACGCTGATGGGCAACCCCTTCCTGGTGCTGCTCGACGAGCCCAGCGAGGGCGTGGCCCCCTTGATCGTCGAGCAGATGGCGCAGATGATCATCGCGCTGAAGTCGCAGGGCGTCAGCATCCTGCTGTGCGAGCAGAACATGCACTTCGCCGAGCTGGTGAGCGACCGCGCCTACGTGCTGGAGAAGGGCCAGATCCGCCACCAGTCCAGCATGGCCGAGCTGGCCGCCAATGACGAGGTACGCCGGGCGTACCTGTCGATGTGAGCGTCGTCCCCGTCCCTCAACCCGCCCGTCAGGAGAGCCCCATGACCATCCCCAACCGCCGTGTCTTCCTGCAATCGCTGTCGCTGGCCGCTGCCGCCACCGCCGCCCCATTGCCGCTGTGGGCCGCGGGCAAATTGAAGCCGGCCGCCAACAGCGCGCTGATCGTCGTCGACGTGCAGAACTGCTTCGTGCCCGGCGGCACGCTGCCGGTGGCCAAGGGTGACGAGGTGGTGCCGGTGATCAACAAGATCTCGGCCGCCTTCGCCAACATCGTCGTCACCCAGGACTGGCACACCGCCGGCCACGCCTCGTTCGCCAGCAGCTACAACGGCAAGAAGCCGTTCGAGACCACCACGCTGAAGTACGGCCAGCAGGTGCTGTGGCCCGACCACTGCGTGCAGGGCACCGACGACGCGGCGCTGCACAAGGACCTGAAGCTGCCCACCGCCCAGCTGATCATCCGCAAGGGCTACAACAAGGGCGTCGACAGCTACTCGGCCTTCGAGGAAGCCGACCGCAAGACGGTGACCGGCCTGGCCGGCTACCTGAAGGCGCGTGGCATCAAGACGGTCTACGTC
>JAURXG010000480.1 GCA_030654555.1 Aquabacterium sp. | reverse complement strand
GATGCCGCAGCGCGCATAGGTGCTCTTGCCCAGGCAGATGGTCAGCACGTTGCGCGGGATGCGGAAGTACTCGACCGTGCGCGCCAGCGCAAAGCTGTTGGGCGGGATGATGCAGACGTCGCTCTCGATGTCGACGAAGCTCTTCTCGTCGAAGTTCTTCGGGTCGACCACGGTGCTGTAGACGTTGGTGAAGACCTTGAACTCGCGCGCGCAGCGCACGTCGTAGCCGTAGCTGCTGGTGCCGTAGCTGACGATCTTGTGGCCGTCGGCCGACTGGCGCACCTGGCCCGGCTCGAAGGGCTCGATCATGCCGGTCTGCTCGGCCATGCGGCGGATCCACTTGTCGCTCTTGATGCTCATGCTGTGCTCGACACCCTGTCCTCGGACGATGGCCGATTCTAGGAGCCCGGGGCGGGGCGGCCGGATCAGCCGCCGGCCGACACCTCCAACCGGTGCCCGGCACCGGCAAACTGCCCCAGCAGCCGCACCAGCACCGGCAGCGCCTGGCCCAGCGCCGGCTTCAGCGTGTGCGGCGGGTTGATGATGAACAGCCCGCTGCCCAGCATGCCGAAGCCGCGGTCGTTGGGCTCGGCCACCGTCAGCCGGGCGTGCAGCCAGCCCTTCTTGGCCTGGGCATCGGCCACGGCCTTCAGGCGTTGGGGCAACTGGGCCGATTCGCGCAGGTCGATCTGCGGGTACCAGACCATCACGATGCCCTCGGCAAAGCGCGTCAGCGCCTCGCGCGCGGCGTTCACCACCTCGGCATAGTCGGTCTTGATCTCGTAGCTGGGGTCCATCAGCAGCACGCCGCGCCGGCTGGGCGGCGGCAGCTGCGACTTCAGCCCGGCAAAGCCGTCACCCTTGTGCACCATCACCTGCCGATCGCCGGCGAAGTGCTCGGCCAGCAAGGCATGGTCGGTGGGGTGCAGCTCGAACAGGCGCAGCTGGTCCTGCGGGCGCATCAGCGCGCGCGCAAAGCGCGGCGAGCCGGGGTACGACACCAGTTCTTCATGCGCGTTGAAGGCCCGCACCTGGTCCACGTAGTCGGCCAGCAGCGGCGGCAGGTCGGGCGCCTGCCACAGGCGGGCGATGCCCTGCTTGTACTCGGCATGCTTCTGCGCGTGCTCGGCATGCAGGGCATAGGCGCCGGCGCCGGCATGGGTGTCGACCAGGCGCCAGGCCTTGTCCTTGGCGTTCAGGTGGCGCAGCACGGCCACGAGCGTGGCATGCTTGAGCACGTCGGCATGGTTGCCGGCATGGAAGGCGTGTCGGTAGGCGAGCATGGGCGCACTGTGCCACGCCGGCGCGTCGCGCCCCCGCCTGCAGGAGTCCCCGTACGAATGAGCGCCATCCCCTACAACAGCATTCCCCTGGTCAAGGGCCTGCCGCTGGTCGGCAACCTGCCGAAGTTCCTGCGCGATCCGCTGGCCAACGCCCAGTCGCTGGAGGTGCACGGCAACGTCGTGCGCTCACGCACCTTCTTCGAGACCGTCACGCTGCTGGGGCCCGAGGCCAACCAGTTCGTGCTGCACGACCGCGAGGGCAACTTCTCCAGCCGGGGCGGCTGGTACTACTGGATCGACGCGGTGTTTCCCGGCGCCATCATGGCGATGGACGATCCGGCGCACAAGCACCACCGCCGCATCATGCAGGGCGCCTTCAAGCGCGCGGCGATGGAGCGCTACGTCGCCGACATGGGCCCGGTGATCGAGCGCGTGGTGGACGGCTGGCCCAGCGGCGGCATGAAGGTGTTTCCGCAGATCAAGGCGCTGACGCTGAACATCGCGGCCCGGGTGTTCATGGGCATGGCGCTGGGGCCCGAGGCCGACCGCATGAACCAGGCCTTCATCGACACGGTGGAGGCCTCGCTGGCGCTGATCCGCAAGCCGGTGCCGCCGTTCGGCATGTGGCGTGGCGTGCGGGCGCGCCGCTTCCTGGTGGCGCTGATGCGCTCGAAACTGGCCGAGAAGCGCGCCGCCGAGGGGCCCGACCTGTTCAGCCAGCTGTGCCACGCCCGCGGCGAGGACGGCGAGCGCTTCAGCGACGACGAGGTGGTCAACCACATGATCTTCCTGATGATGGCGGCGCACGACACCACCACCTCGACGCTGACCACGATGTTCTATTGCCTGGCCCGCCATCCTGACTGGCAGGAGCGGCTGCGCCAGGACGCCCAGGCACTGCCCGAGGCGCAGCTGCGCTACGAGAGCCTGGCCGTCTGCGAGCGCACCGAGTGGGTGATGAAGGAGTCGCTGCGGCTGTACCCGCCGCTGACCTCGATCCCGCGCAAGGCCGCGCGCGATTGCGAGTTCGGCGGCTTCCAGATCCCGCGGGGCACGCCGGTGGGCATCTCGCCGATCCACACGCACCACATGCCCTCGCTGTGGACGAAGCCGCAAGACTTCGACCCCGAGCGCTTCTCGCCAGCGCGTGCCGAGCATCGCCGCCACGCCTACGCCTACCTGCCCTTCGGCGGCGGCGCGCACCTGTGCATCGGCCAGCACTTCGCCGACATGGAGGTCAAGAGCGTGATGCACCAGGTGCTGCGGCGGTTCCGCTTCAGCGTGCCCGAGGGCTACCGCATGCCCTACCAGCTGGTGCCGATCGCCAAGCCCAGGGACGGCCTGCCGATCACGCTGCAGCGCTTGTGAGGCCGGCCGCGCGGGGTGCGCGGCCGGTGCCTCGTCAGTCCAGCGTGATGCCCAGGTCGGTGGCCAGGGCGATCCAGGCGGCCGCGTCCTGGTCCCAGGTGCGGCGCACCTCGGCGGGGCTGGTCATCGGCAGGTTGGGAATGCCGAACTGCTCGCGCAGGCCCTTGAGGGCCGGCGTGGCCGAGGCCTCGCGCACGCCCTCGGCCAGCTTGTCGAGGATGTCGCGCGGGGTGCCGGCGGGGGCGGCGAACGGCAGGTAGCCTTCCAGCCCGAAGACCGGTGCGGTGAAGCCCTGTTCCACCAGCGTGGTCAGCTCGGGCAGGCGCGGTGTGCGCACCTTGCCGGTGGCGCCGATGGCGCGCAGCTTGCCGGCCTGGATGTGCGGCATGATGCCCTGCACGCTGCCCACGCCCGCCTGGATCTGCCCGCCGATCAGGTCGGTCAGCATCGGCGCCTCGCCGCGGTAGTGCGCGACGATCATGTCGAGCTTCTCGTTCTTGTTGACCACGTCGCCCAGCATGTGCGCCCACGAGCCGGCGCCGTAGGTGCCCCAGCCCACCTTGTTGGTCTTGGCGAAGCTGATCAGTTCACGCAGGTTCTTCGCCGGCACGTTGGCGTGGACGGCCACCAGCAGCGCGCCGCTGGGGAACAGTGCCACCGGGTCGAAATCCTTCACCGGGGTGTAGGGCAGCTTCTTGTACAACACCTTGGCCTGCCAGGTCGGCGTGCTGGTGCTGATCAGCAGCGTGTAGCCATCGGGCGCGGCCTTGGCCACCTCGCCCGCGCCCAGCGTGCCGCCGGCGCCGGTCTTGTTCTCGATGTTGAAGGCCTGGCCGAACTTGCGCGACAGGTGCTCGCAGTACATGCGGGCGTAGGCATCGGTCAGCCCGCCCGGCGGGAAGGGCACGATCACCCGCACCGGCCGGCTGGGCCAGGCCGCCTGGGCCCGGGTTGCGGTGGGCAGCACGGCGCCGGCGGCGGCGGCCGCAGCACCCAGCACCAGTTGGCGGCGCGAGGGGCCGGCCGCGGTGTCGGCCTCAAGGGGTGTGGTCAGTCTGGGCATGGGCAAATCTCCGGAATGGCAGGGTGGCGCATGCTGTAGCGCCCGCCGCGTCGCCACTGTCGCCAAGCCGACAACATGTCTTCCGATTCCCGGAGGGTCGCCTCTGCCGCAGCGGAAGGGCGCGCAAGGGGCGCTATTCGCCCAGGTAGGCCGCCCGCACCTTGGGGTCGTCCAGCAAGGCCTTGGCCTCGCCCTCCATCGTGATCAGACCCGACTCCATCACGTAGCCGCGGTCGGCCAGGCCCAGCGCGCGGCTGGCGTTCTGCTCGACCAGCAGGATGGTGGTGCCCCGCGCGTGGATGTCGGCCACAACCTCGAAGATCTTGTCGACCATGATCGGGCTCAGGCCCATCGACGGCTCGTCGAGCAGCAGCACCTTGGGCCGGGCCATCAGCGCGCGGCCCATCGCCAGCATCTGCTGCTCGCCCCCGCTCATGGTGCCGGCCAGCTGCAGCGCACGCTCCTTGAGCCGCGGGAAGATGGTGAACACCTTGTCGATGTCGGCCTGCACCTCGTCGTCCTCGCGGATGTAGGCGCCCATCAGCAGGTTCTCGGTGATGGTCATGCGGGTGAAGGTGCCGCGGCCCTCGGGCACCATCACCAGGCCCTGCTTGACCAGATCCCAGGCGCCCTGGCCCTTGATGCCGTGGCCCATGAAGCGGATCTCGCCATCGGCCGCCGGCTGGGTGCCAGTGATGGCCTTCAGCGTGGTGGTCTTGCCCGCGCCGTTGGCACCGATCAGCGAGACCAGCTCACCCTGGCGCACCTGGAAACTGGCGCCCTTGACGGCCTGGATGCCGCCGTAGGCCACCTTCAGGCCGCTCACTTCAAGCAACACGTCGTTGTTGTTCATTGCAGTGCTCCACAGCACAGGAGGTTTTGACCCAGCAGACGCCGTGGAACCGGCTCCGCCGGGCCACTGGCGTCGCCCCCTTGAGGGGGAGCGCCGAAGGCGCTTCGGGGGTGGGCCATCAATGTGCCTTGTGGCCGGCACCGAGGTAGGCCTCGATCACCTTGTCGTTGCGCTGCACGTCGTAGGGCGTGCCCTCGGCGATCTGCTTGCCGTAATCCAGCACGGTGACGCGGTCGCACAGGCCCATCACCAGCTTGACGTCGTGCTCGATCAACAGGATGGTGCGGCCGTCGTTGCGGATGCGGTCGATCAGCTCGCGCAGCACCACCTTCTCGGTGGCGTTCATGCCGGCGGCGGGCTCGTCCAGCGCGATCAGCTTGGGGTCGGTGGCCAGGGCGCGGGCGATCTCCAGCCGGCGCTGGTCGCCGTAGCTCAGCGTGCGGGCCTTGTAGTCGGCGTAGCGGCCGATGCCGACGTAGTCCAGCAGCTCCTGCGCGCGCGCGGCGATGGCGGCCTCCTCGGCCTTGAAGCCGGGGGTGCGCAGGATGGCGCCGAGCAGGCCCGAGTGGCTGCGCACGTGGCGGCCGACCATCACGTTCTCGAGCGCGGTCATCTCGGCGAACAGCCGGAGGTTCTGGAAGGTGCGGGCGATGCCGGCCTTGGCCACCTCGTGCACCGCGGTGGGCTTGTACGGCGCTCCGCCCAGGTCGAAGCTGCCCGCATCGGGCGTGTACAGCCCGGTGATCACGTTGAAGAAGGTGGTCTTGCCGGCGCCGTTGGGGCCGATCAGGCCGTAGACCTGGCCCTTGAGGATGGTGATGCCCACGTCCGACAGGGCCTGCAGCCCGCCGAAGCGCTTGGACACGCCCTTCACCTGGAGAACGATGTCGCTCATGCCGCGCCCCCGGTCTTGCCATTGGCCACCGGCGCCGGCGCGGCCTTGCCGTGCTCGGGCGAGGGCCACAGGCCGCGGGGCCGGGTCAGCATGATGGCGATCATCGCCAGCGCGATCATCAGCTGGCGCAGGATGGCGGCGTCGACGCGGCCATCGGTCAATCGCTGCAGGTCGAGCTCGCCGGCCACCCAGCGCAACGCCTCGGGCAGCGCTGCCAACAAGACCGCGCCCAGCACCACGCCGGGGATGTGGCCGATGCCGCCCAGCACCACCATGGCCACGATCATCACGCTCTCCTGCAGCGAGAACGACTCGGGCGAGACGAAGCCCTGGAAGGTGGCGAACATCACGCCCGACACGCCGCCGAAGGTGGCGCCCATGCCGAAGGCCAGCAGCTTCAGGTTGCGGGTGTTGATGCCCATGGCCTTGGCGGCGATCTCGTCTTCCCGAATGGCCATCCAGGCGCGGCCGATGCGGCTTTGCTCCAGCCGGTAGCAGATCACCACGCTGATCACCACCAGCAGCAGGAACAGGTAGTAGTACTTGGTGACCGACGAGATCTCGAAGCCGAACAGGTTGCCGGTCTTGCCCAGGTCGATGCCGAAGATCTTGATGCTGTCGATCTGCGACAGGCCCTTGGGGCCGTTGGTGATGTTGACCGGGCGGTCGAGGTTGTTCATGAACACCCGCACGATCTCGCCGAAGCCCAGCGTGACGATGGCCAGGTAGTCGCCACGCAGCTTCAGCGTCGGGGCGCCCAGCAGGATGCCGAACAGGCCGGCCATGCCCGCCGCCAGGGGAATCACCAGCCATATCGGCGTGTGCAGACCATTCGGGAAGATGGAGGCGAACAACGGAAAGGTCTGGGCCAGATGCGGCGAGGCCAGCAGC
>JAURXG010000477.1 GCA_030654555.1 Aquabacterium sp. | reverse complement strand
AAGGTGCGCGGGCCGTTGACCGTGGTGATGGTCATGTCGGTCTGCGGGTAGCTCAGCAGGAACAGGCAGATCCAGCTGACCCACAGCACCCACCAGGTGACCTGGTGCGCACCGAACTTGTCGGACAGCACGCCGCCCACGGCGCGCAGCACGCCACCGGGCAGCGAGAAGCAGGCCGCCAGCAGTGCCGCGGTCTGGATCGACAGGCCGAACTCGCCGACGTAGTACTGCACCATCCACAGCGCCAGCGCCACGTAGCCGCCGAAGACGATGCTGTAGTACTGGCAGTACTTCAGCACCTTGGGATCCTTCAGCATCTTCAACTGGTCGCTGAACTTGGTGTTGGACGGCACCAGGTGCCTGGGGTCGCTGCTGCTGCCGAACCAGAACAGGATCACCGTGCCCAGCATCACCGCGGCGTAGACCTGCGGCACCAGCGTCCAGCCGCCGATCAGCAGCAGCGCCGGGGCGGCGAACTTGTTGACCGCCGAGCCCGAGTTGCCGGCGCCGTAGACGCCCATCGCCATGCCCTGGCGGCTCTTGGGGAACCAGCGCGCCACGTAGGGCGTGCCCACCGAGAACGAGCCGCCGGCCAGGCCGACGAACAGCCCGATCACCAGGAAGTGCCAGTAGGCGGTGGCGTAGCCCATCAGCCAGATGGCCGGCACGGTGGCGGCCATCAGCAGCGTCATCACGATGCGGCCGCCGTACTTGTCGGTCCAGATGCCCAGCGGCACACGGATCAGCGAGCCAGTGAGCACCGGCGTGGCGGTGAGCAGGCCGAACTCGGTGGCGTTGAGGCCCAGCGTCTTCTTCAGCGGGATGCCGATGACGCCGAACATCATCCAGACCATGAAGCAGACGGTGAAGGCCAGCGTGCTGACGATCAGCACCGACCAGGCCTGGCGGGGGATGGGAGCGTTGACGGTGGCCATGCGGGGGCTCTTGGAAGTGAGGTCCCCACTGTTGCCCCGGCCCGGCGTGCTGAACATCCATCCGCCGGGCAGGCGGCCCGCGGCAGAAGGACGATGGTCTGGCGCCGGCCCATCGTTCTGAAGAACTACCCGGCGCCGCCATGCGCCGGACCTTGCGCTGGATCAAGGCGGGCCGGGCGGCGGCCCGGTCGGTCAGAGCAGGTCTTCGGGCACCAGCAGGCCCAGCAGGCTGGCGGCGAGGTGCTGCCACCAGCGCGCCAGCGGCTCGCCGCTGAAGCGCACCGGCTGCCCGTCGTCGCGCCCGGTCCAGACCAGCGGCGATGCCGGATTGCCGGGCTCGCTCAGCTCGACGCGGAAGGCCCGCTCGGGCGCCGCGGCCTCGTCGAACCAGTCGGCCAGCTGCTGCCCCAGCGCCGGGCTGTCGATCAGCACGCCGATCTCGGTGTTCGACAGCCGCGAACGGGGGTCGAGGTTCATCGAGCCGATCAGCGCCGACCGGCGGTCGAAGACGATGGCCTTGCCATGCAGGCTGACCACCGACGACAGCACGCGCCGCACCGAGCCCGGCCCCACCACGCTGGGCCGCAGCTCGTGCAGCGTGATGCCGCAGGCCAGCAGGCGGGCGCGGTAGCGCACATAACCGGCGTGCACCGCCACCACGTCGGTGGAGGCCAGCGAGTTGGTGAGGACGCGCACCTGCACACCACGGCGGCGCAGCGCGCACATCAGGTCCATGCCCGATTCGCTGGGCACGAAATAGGGCGAGACGATCAGCAGCTCGCTGCGCGTGGCGTCGGCGGCGCCGCGCAGCCGGACCATCACGCTGTCGGTCGGTGCAGGCGTCTGCGCCTGCAGCTTGGCGGGCGGGTCGTGGAGCAGCGTGGCCGCGGCGGCCGTCAGCGCCACCTCGCCGCTGCCCACCTGCCGGCCCAGGTCGGTGCTGCGCAGCGCCTGCGCGTACTCGCTGTCGTGGAACGCGCGGGCGCTGGCGTCCAGCTCGGCCATCAGCTGCTCCAGTGGGCGGGCGTTGCGCGCCGGGCCGGTGAAGGCCTCGATCGGCACCGCCCATTCGCTGTTCCAGAAGGCGTCGAAGCTGCGCGAGGCCTCCTGCACCACCGGGCCGGCGGCCAGCACGTCGAGGTCGGCGAAGTTGGCCTGCCCGTCGGCGCTGAAGTAGGCGTTGCCCAGGTTGCGCCCGCCGATCAGCGCGGCCGCGTTGTCGGCGATCCACAGCTTGTTGTGCATGCGGCGGTTCAGCCGCGCGCCGTCGCCGAGGTAGTCGATGACCCGCGCCAGGCCCGACGTGAAGCGCCGCGAGAACGGGTTGAAGACCCGCACCTGCACGTTCGGATGCGTGGCCATCGCGGCAAAGTCGGGATCGCGGCCACTGGCGTCCAGGTCGTCGATCAGCAGGCGCACGCGCACCCCGCGCTGCGCGGCCTGCAGCGCGCGGTACAGCAGCATCGTGGCGGTCGCGTCGCGCGCGACGCTGTGGTACTGCAGGTCCAGGCTCTGCTGCGCGGCATCGGCCAGGGCGGCACGCGCGACGAAGGCGTCCTGCCCGGTGCTCAGCAGGCGGAAGCCCGACTGCCCCGGCGTGGCCGCCAACTGGTCGGCGAAGGCGCGGCCCAGCGCGGTTTGCAGCGGCTGGTCCAGGGCCTGCGAGTCGGGCCGCGGCACGTCGTGGCGCACGGTCGAGCAGCCAGCGGCCAGCAGCAGGCCGGTCACGAGCAGCAGGGCGCGCAGCGGGCGCATGGCCCGGTGCCGGCCGAGCCTCAAGCCGCCCCTCGTGCCACCGCCGGCGCCTCGCCCATCCCTGCGCCCATCCCGGCGCCCGTCACCGCGCCCGCCACCGCGCCGATCGTCACCACGATCTTGCCGGTGACGCTGCGCGCGGCCATCGCCGCCAGCGCCGCCGGGGCGTCGGCCAGCGTGAAGTGCGCGCCGATGGCGGGCTGCAGCACGCCGGCCTCGGCCAGGCGGTGCACGGCGGCCAGGTGCTCGCGGTGGCGATCGGGCCAGTGGCGGCCGTATTCACCGGCGCGCACGCCCAGCACGCTGAAGCCCTTGATCAGCGCCCGGTTGACCTCCAGCGTGGGGATGCGCCCGCTGGCAAAGCCCATCACCAGCAGGCGGCCGCTGAAGGCGGTGCAGCGGGTCGACTCGTCGAACACGCTGCCGCCCACCGGATCGGCCACCACGTCGGCGCCGCGGCCGCCGGTGGCCTCGAGCACGCCTTCGCGGAAGCCCGAG
>JAURXG010000471.1 GCA_030654555.1 Aquabacterium sp. | reverse complement strand
CGCCGGGTCGACCAGCGCCAGCGGGCGACGCATCAGCAGGCGATCCGGGTCGGCGCCCACGCAGCGCATCAGCGCCAGCGTGGCGGTGTAGGCGCCGATCAGGATGTGCTGGCCGTTGTCGAAGCGGCCGGCGGGCAAGGGCACCGCGCGGGCCCGCCCGCCGGGCACGCGGGCCATCTCGATGAGCGTGACCTCGGCACCGAGCTGGACCGACCGCACCGCCGCCGCCAGCCCGGCCCAGCCGGCGCCGATCACCGCGATGCGCGGTTTCGGCGGCAAGGCGCTCACCGTCCGCGCCAGTGTGTCTTCAGCGCGATCCACAGCTTGCGGATCGGCGTCAGCGAGGTGCGCTGGTGCAGCACCTGGAAGCCGTCGGACTCGATCTCGCGCAGCAGGCTGCGGTAGATGTTGGCCATCATCAGGCCGGGCTTCTGCGCCTGGCGGTCGGCCTCGGGCAGCAGCGCCAGCGCCTCGTCGTAGGTGGCATGCGCACGCTCGGCCTGGAAGCGCATCAGCGAAGTGAACCGATCGCTGTAGCCCCAGGGTGCCTCGCGCTTGAGCAGTTCGTGCGCCTTGACGTCGAAGCGTTGCAGCTCCGACATCGGCAGGTAGATGCGGCCGCGGCGTGCATCGTCGCCCACGTCGCGGATGATGTTGGTCAGCTGCAAGGCCCGGCCCAGCCGGTGCGCGTACTGGATCGTCTGCGGATCGCTGTGGCCGAAGATGCGCGCGGCCACCTCGCCCACCACGCCCGCCACCAGGTGGCAATAGCGCTGCAGGCCGGGCAGATCGAGGTAGCGGGTCTGCTCCAGGTCCATGCGGCAGCCCTCGATCACCGCCAGCAGGTGCTCGGCGACGATGCCGTAGTCGGCCGCGTGCGGCATCAGCGCCAGCATCACCGGGTGCGAGGGCTGACCGTTGAAGGCGCGCGCCACCTCTTGCTGCCACCAGGCCAGCTTGGTGGCGGCCACGCTGGCGTCGCGCAGCTCATCGACGACGTCGTCCACCTCGCGGCAGAAGGCGTAGAACGCGGTGATCGCGGCACGCCGCGGCGGCGGCAGGAAGAGGAACGCGTAGTAGAACGACGATCCGCTGCCAGCGGCCTTGTCCTGCACGTATTGCTGCGGAGTCATCGGGCGGGTGATCAGCGCAGGCCGAAGCCCGGCGTGGGCCGATCGGGGCGCATGCACACCGCGCGCCACAGCATCACGGGCAGATCGAGTGGGCCCAGCACGGGGCGCTGTTGGAGGGTGCGGTACTGCATGGCCGCGATTCTCTCAAGGATGCGCAGGCCGCCTTGCACCACCAGTCGCAATTCCCAGCCCAGCCGTCCCGGCACCTGGCAGGCCAGGGGCGCGCCCTGCGCCATCAGCGCCGCGGCCCAGTGGCACAGGTCGCGCAGCAACGCCTGGCTGGCGGCGCCGTCGCGCTGGCGAGCCAGGTCGTCCAGGACCAGGCCATGCGCGCGGGCGTCGGCCTCGGGCACGTAGTGGCGGCCGCGCGGCAGGTCGACGCTGGGGTCCTGCCAGAAGTTGATCAGTTGCAGCGCGCTGCAGATCGCGTCCGACCGGGCCAGCGACTCGGCGTCGTGCACGCCGGCCATCTGCAGCATCAGCCGGCCGATCGGGTTGGCCGAGCGCCGGCAGTAGTCCAGCAACTGGGCGCGGTCGGCATAGCGCGGGTTGCCGCAGTCCTGCTCGAAGGCGTCGAGCAGGTCGTGCAGCAGCTGCGGCGGCAGGCGGTGGCGGGCGACCGCGGCGGCCAGCGGCTCGATGAGGCCGGGCCACCGCGCGTCGGGCGGGCGGCCCGCCAGGCCCGCGTCCAGCGATCGGCGCAGTTGCTGCAGGTGGTGCCGGCGCGCTTGCGGCGTGGCGTCGCCCTCGTCGGCCAGGTCGTCGGCGGTGCGCGCGAAGCGGTAGATGGCGGTCACGCCGGCGCGCAGGCGCGGCGGGCACAGCAGGCTGGCAACGGGAAAGTTCTCGTAGTGGTCGACGCTCACGGCGGCGATTGTCGTTGCAGCCTTGGCCACCGCCGGGCGGCTGGATCGCGCCACCGTCCGGCCGGGTGCCGTTTGACAGGCGGGGGTTCGGCTTCTATATTACTGACCAGTCAGTCATTAGCGAACCTGCGGGCTTGAACTTCTTCAAGACGCTTCCGAGTGCCCACCCATGCGCCACCTGCTGTTGCCGTTGTTCCTCGTGCCCTGGCTGCTCGCCTGCAAGGATGGGGCGCCCGTGGCCGACCCGGTGCGCGCCGTGCGCTCGATCACCGTGCAGGCCGGCACCACCGCGCTGCAGCACGAATATGCCGCCGAGGTGCGGGCCCGCGTCGAGTCGCGGCTGGCCTTCCGCGTCGGCGGCAAGCTGGTGCAGCGCCGGGTGAACGTGGGCGACTTGGTCAAGGCCGGCCAGCCGCTGGCACAGATCGACGCCGGCGACCTGAAGCTGGGCCAGGATGCCGCGCGTGCCGCCGTCAATGCCGCGCAGGCGCAGCTGGCATTGAGCGAGGCCGAGTTCAGGCGCTACAAGGACTTGCGCGAGCAGGGTTTCATCAGCGGCCTGGAGTTCGAGCGCCGCGAGACCGCGCTGAAGGCCGCGCGCAGCCAGGCCGAGCAGGCCGCGGCGCAGGCCGGCGTGCAGGCCAACCAGGCCGGCTACGCGGTGCTGGTGGCCGATGTGCCGGGCATCGTCACCGCGGTGGATGCCGAACCGGGCGCGGTGCTGGCCGCCGGCACGCCGGTGCTGCGCCTGGCCCATGATGGCCCGCGCGACGCCGTGTTCAGCGTGCCCGAGGACCGCGCCGCCGCGCTGCGCGCGCTGCTGGGCAAGCCCGGCGCGCTGAGGCTGCGGGCCTGGGGCGACGACCGCGCCTTGCTGGCGGCCACCGTGCGCGAGGTGGCGGCCGCGGCCGATCCGATGACCCGCACCTTCCTGATCAAGGCCGACATCGGCGCCACCGCGCTTCGGCTGGGCCAGACCGCCACCGTGCTGGTCGACGCGCCCACCGTGCCCGGTGTCATCAAGCTGCCGCTGGCGGCGGTGTTCGAGCAGGGCGGCCAGTCGACGGTCTGGCTGGTGGACCCGGCCACGATGACGGTGCGCCCGCAACCGATCGCGGTGGCCGGGGCCGACGGCAACCTGGTGGTGGTGGCCGGTGGCCTGGCGCCCGGCCAGGTGGTGGTGACCGCGGGCGTGCACGCGCTGACGCCGGGGCAGCAGGTGCGCTGGTACCTGGAACCGGGGGTCGCGCCCAGCGCGCCTGCAGCGCCCGCCGCCGTGCGCAGCGCCGTGCCCAGCGCCGCGGCCGCGTCCAAGGCCGCGTCGCGCTGAGGGCCGCCTGCGATGAACCCGCACCCGACCCCGGGCGACACGCCGTCGCGCTTCAACATCTCGCGCTGGGCGCTGGAGCATCCCGCGCTCACCCGCTACCTGATGGTGGTGCTGCTGGTGCTGGGCGTGGCGGCCTACTTCCAGCTGGGCCAGGACGAGGACCCGCCGTTCACCTTCCGCGTGATGGTGGTGCAGGCCTTCTGGCCCGGCGCCACCGCGCAGCAGATGGCCGAGCTGGTGACCGACAAGATCGAGCGCACGCTGCAGGAGGCGCCCAACGCCGACGTGATCCGCAGCTACACCAAGCCCGGTGAGTCGCTCACCTTGCTGGAGCTGAAGGACAGCACGCCGCCCAAGGACGTGCCGGGCACCTGGTACCAGGTGCGCAAGAAGATCGCCGACATGCGCAGCACGCTGCCGCAGGGCGTGGTGGGGCCGGTGTTCAACGACGACTTCGGCGATGTCTACGGCACGATCTACGCGCTGTCGGCCGATGGCTTCAGCGACGAGGAACTGCGCGTGATGGCCGAGAGCCTGCGCTCGCAGCTGCTGCGCGTGCCCGACGTGGCCAAGGTGGAACTGTTCGGCGTGCAACCCGAGAAGATCTTCGTCGAGGTGGCGCAGAAGCGTCTGGCCCAGCTGGGCCTGGACATGAACCAGGTGCTGGGGCAGCTGGCCGCGCAGAACGCGGTGGAGGGCGCCGGCCTGCTCGACGCCGGCGCGCAGA
This sequence comes from Aquabacterium sp., assembly GCA_030654555.1. Classification (GTDB taxonomy): domain Bacteria; phylum Pseudomonadota; class Gammaproteobacteria; order Burkholderiales; family Burkholderiaceae_C; genus Pseudaquabacterium. The sequence continues at coordinate 964 of JAURXG010000471.1, read as the reverse complement.
ACCTGCAGTTGCGGGTGGCGGGCGCCTTCCGTTCGGTCGACGAGCTGCGGCGCCTGCCGATCCGCGCCGTCAATGCCACCACCGGCGTGGCCAGCACGCTGCAGCTGGGTGACATCGCCGACATCCGCCGCGGCACCATCGATCCGCCCGCGGTGAAAGTGCGCCACCAGGGCCAGCCGGTGATCGCGCTGGGCGTGTCGATGGCCAAGGGCGGCGACATCGTCGCGCTGGGCCAGGCGCTGCAGGCCCGCGTGGCCACGCTGCGCGCCGAGTTGCCGGCCGGCATCACGCTGTCGCGCGTGCAGGACCAGCCGGCGGCGGTGTCGAAGTCGGTGGGCGAGTTCGTGCGCGTGCTGATCGAGGCGGTGGCGGTGGTGCTGGCGGTCAGCTTCATCAGCCTGGGGCTGCACACCAAACCCCTGCGCATCGACATCTGGCCCGGCATGGTGGTGGGCATCACCATCCCGCTGGTGTTGGCCATCACCTTCGTGACCATGTTCTATTGGGGCGTGGGCCTGCACAAGATCTCGCTGGGCTCGCTGATCATCGCGCTGGGGCTGCTGGTCGACGACGCCATCATCGCGGTGGAGATGATGGTGCGCAAGATGGAGGAGGGCTACGACAAGAAGCGCGCGGCCACCTTCGCCTACGAGGTGACCTCGATGCCGATGCTCACCGGCACGCTGATCACCGCCGCCGGTTTTCTGCCGATCGGGCTGGCCAATTCGTCGGTCGGTGAATACACGTTTTCGATATTCGCGGTGACGACATCAGCGCTGCTGATTTCCTGGTTTGTTTCCGTCTACTTCGTGCCCTACCTCGGCTACCACCTGTTGCGCGAACACCCGAACGCAAAGACCGGCGAAATCCGCGAAGTGTTCGATTCACCTTTTTACGCCAGCGTGCGCCGCACCGTTGACTGGTGCGTTGAGCATCGCTGGAAGACGCTGGCCGGTACGCTGGC
>JAURXG010000468.1 GCA_030654555.1 Aquabacterium sp. | reverse complement strand
TGCCGGGTGAATGCCGAAGACCCCTACAAGTTCACCCCCTCGCCGGGCCGAATCACCATGTGGCACTCGCCGGGCGGCCCCGGGGTGCGGGTCGATTCGCATGCCTACACCAACTACGTGGTGCCGCCCAACTACGACTCGATGATCGGCAAGATCATCGTGCACGGCGACACCCGCGACCAGGCCTTGGCGCGCATGCGCACGGCGCTGTCCGAGACGGTGGTCGAGGGCATCAGCACCAACATCCCGCTGCACCGCGAGCTGATGGTCGACGCCAAGTTCATCGAGGGCGGCACCAGCATCCATTACCTGGAAGGCTGGCTCGAAAGAAGAAAGCGCTGAAGGCCCGCCATGCATGAACTGGTCTTGAGGCTGCCCGAGTCGCTGGTCGAATCGGTGTCGCAGGCGCTGGTCGACGAGCTCGACGCGCTCAGCGTCTCGGTGGCCGATGCCGATGCCGGCACCGACGCCGAGCAGGCGCTGTTCGGCGAGCCCGGCATGCCGGCCCCGCGCGAGGGCTGGCAGCGCTCGGACGTGACCGCGCTGTTCGAGTCGGAGGCCCAGGCCACCGCGGCCGCCACCCTGCTGCGCGCGCAGGACTGGGCTGCCGACTTGGCTGTGCTGGCCCTGCGCGAGGTGGCCGACCAGGACTGGGTGCGGCTGACGCAATCGCAGTTCGCGCCGGTCGAGATCACGCCCAGCTTCTGGATCGTGCCCAGCTGGCACGAGGCGCCGGCCCAGGCCGAACAGGTGATCCGGCTCGACCCCGGCCTGGCCTTCGGCACCGGCACCCACCCCACCACCCGCATGTGCCTGCGCTGGACGGCGCAACACGCCGCGGCGCTGGCGCCCGGCTGGACGCGCGTGCTGGACTACGGCTGCGGCTCGGGCATCCTGGCCATCGGCGCGGCGCTGCACGGCGCGCGTGGCATCGATGCGGTCGACATCGACGAGGCCGCCGTCACCGCCACGCGGGCCAATGCCGAAGCGAACGGTGTGACGCTGAACGCCGGCCTGCCCGACCGGGCCACCGGCACCTACCCGCTGGTGCTGGCCAACATCCTGGCCACGCCGCTGAAGCTGCTGGCGCCGCTGCTGGCCGGCCATGTGGCGAGCGGCGGGCACCTGGTGCTGGCCGGCATCCTCGATCGCCAGGCCGACGAGCTGAAGGCCGCCTACGCGCCGTGGCTGGCGCTCGAGGTGAGCGACAGCGAGGACGGCTGGATCCTGATGACGGCGCGCCGCCCGGGCTGACCTGCATGCGCGTGGTCGCCCCTGGCCACCCCTGGCGGCATGGCATCATCGTCGCCGACATGAGCACCGACCTGCGCGCGCCGCCCTGCCACCCCGCATGACCCTGGCCACACGCTGTCCGTCCTGCGGCACGGTCTTCCGGGTCGTGCAGGACCAATTGCGGGTGTCCGAGGGCTGGGTGCGCTGCGGCCGCTGCAACGGCGTGTTCGACGCCACCGAGGTGCTGTTCGACATCGACAGCGGCGCCGCGGTGAGCCTGCCGTCGCCCGAGTCCGAGGCCACGCCGGCTCTGGCGGAGAACGAAGCCGCCGCGCCGTCACCGTTTGCCGCACCGCCGCCGCCTGCGCCGCCACCGCCGCCCCCGCTGCCATCGCCGTTACCCCCGCCACCGCCGCCATCGCCGGCGCCGCCCGCCGAAATAGAGCCTCGCTGGCTCGACGACGGCCCGGTCGAGCCCCGCTTCGCCGCCAGCGGCCTGCCCGACGCGGCGCCCGACCACCCGTACCGCGAGGAACCGCTGCTGCGCGCACCGTCGCGGTCGAACGACGACGAGCTTGCCGACGCGGACGATCGCATCGTCATCACCGACCATGTGCCGACCCGCTTGCCGATCCAGGCCCCCGACGCCTGGCTGGCCCCACCCGCCACCGAGGCCGCACCGCCCGCCGCGCCAGACCCGGCGCTGACGCCCGAGCTCGGCGCCGCGCTGGCCGCCAC
>JAURXG010000467.1 GCA_030654555.1 Aquabacterium sp. | reverse complement strand
ATCGGCTCGGGCTACTTCGGCTGCCGCGACGAGCAAGGCCGTTTCGACGCCGAGAAGTTCACGACCAACGCACGCGACCCGCAGGTCAAGCTGATCGAGCTCAAGCTCAGCCAGGGTGCCAAGCCCGGCCACGGCGGCATGCTGCCCGGCCCGAAAGTGACCCTCGAGATCGCCGCGGCGCGAGGTGTGCCGGTGGGCGTGGACTGCGTCTCGCCGGCCGCGCACAGCGCCTTCGGCACGCCCATCGAGATGCTGCAGTTCATCGACCATCTGCGCACGCTGTCGGGCGGCAAGCCGGTGGGCTTCAAGCTGTGCATCGGCCACCCCTGGGAATGGTTCGCCATCGTCAAGGCGATGGTCGAGACCGACCTGCTGCCCGACTTCATCGTGATCGACGGCGCCGAGGGCGGCACCGGCGCGGCGCCGCTGGAGTTCACCGACCACGTGGGTGCGCCGATGCAGGAGGGCCTGCGCCTGGTGCACAACACGCTGGTGGGCATGAACCTGCGCCACCGCGTGCGCCTGGGCTGTGCCGGCAAGATCGTCAGCGCCTTCGACATCGCGCGCGCGATGGCGCTGGGTGCCGACTGGTGCAACTCGGCGCGTGGCTTCATGTTCTCGCTGGGTTGCATCCAGGCCCAGCATTGCCACACCGGCATCTGCCCCACCGGCGTGGCCACGCAGGACGCGGTGCGCCAGCAGGCGCTGGTGGTGCCCGACAAGATCACCCGGGTGGCCAACTTCCACGCCAACACGCTGGAGGCGCTGCGCGAGCTGGTGCAGGCCGCCGGGCTGTCGCACCCCAACCAGATCGATGCCGCGCACATCGTGCGCCGCGTGGCCGACCAGGAGGTGCGCCTGTTGAGCAGCCTGCTGCTGACGGTGGCGCCCGGTGCCCTGCTGGCGGCCGAGCGCGGCGAGGCGGCCTGGCCGCATCCGGTGTTCGGCCTGTACTGGCCCCTGGCGCGCAGCGACAGCTTTCAAGCATCGGCGCGCAGCGACAGCCTCCAGGCATCGTCGCGCAGCGACAGCCTCCAGGCATCGGCGCGCGCCGGCAGCGCCCAGCAGACCCGCACGGCGGCCCTGGCCTCGCGCGACGAACGCGCGCGCCTGTAGCGCGCCGCGCCGATCAGACCGGTGGTGCGGTATCGATGAAGCTGGGCCGGGCGGCCAGCTTCTCGGCCAGCTTGGCCAGGTTGGGGTGGTCGCCGCGCCAATCGATGTGCGCGAAGCGGAAATCGAGGTAGGCCAGCGCGCAGCCCGTGGCCACGTCGGCCAGCGTGAAGTGGTTGCCGTTGCACCAGGGCTTGTCGCCCAGGCCCAGGCTCATGGCCTTCAGCGCCGATTGGATGCGGCTCATCTGGCGGTCGATCCAGGCCTGGCAGCGCATGCCTTCGCGCGGGCCCCAGGTGGCCTCCATGCGCGCCAGCAGCGCGGCGTCGCACACGCCATCGGCCAGCGCCTCCCAGGTGCGCACCTCCACCCGCTCGCGCCCCGACGGCGGGATCAGCTTGCCCACCGGCGACAGGGTGTCGACGTACTCGACGATGACGCGGGAATCGAACACCGCCTCGCCGCCTTCCATCACCAGGCAGGGCACCTTGCCCAGCGGGTTGGACTTGAGCATCGCGTCGCTGCCCCACACGTCCTCGATCACCAGCTGGTAGTCGAGCTTCTTCTCGGCCATCACCACGCGGACCTTGCGCACGTAGGGGCTGGTGAGTGATCCGATGAGTTTCATGGTGTGCTGTTGTGTCGCCACGGGTTGGCGGTTGTATCCCTTTGAAAATCATTCTAGCCAAGCGACCCTGTCCGCTGCCGGCCGATGGCGGGCGCCCTGCCCTCAGGCAGGGGGGTCAGCGCCGCAGCGTCCAGTCGACCTGCGCCGGCCGGCCCGGCAGCGACAGGCTGGCCGCGGCCTCGGGCGCACGCGCCAGCACCCGGCCGCGCCGCACCACCAGCAAGCGCTGTGCCCGCAGCCGCAGCGCCTCCACCGGCGAGCGCGCCTGCAGCAGCACGAAGTCGGCGTGGCAGCCCACCGCCAGCCCGTAGTCGGCCAGGCCCAGCACGCGCGCGGCGTTGACCGTCACCGCGTCGTAGCAGGCCTGCATCTGGCGCGGGCTGGTCATCTGCGCCACGTGCAGGCCCATTTGCGCCACCTCCAGCATGTCGGCCGAGCCCAGCGAATACCACGGGTCCAGCACGCAGTCGTGGCCGAAGGCCACGTTGACGCCGGCGGCCATCAGCTCGGGCACGCGCGTCATGCCGCGGCGCTTGGGGTAGGTGTCGTGCCGGCCCTGCAGCGTGATGTTGATCAGCGGGTTGGCCACCGCGTGCACGCCGGCCTCGGCGATCAGCGGCAGCAGCTTGCTGACGTAGTAGTTGTCCATCGTGTGCATCGACGTGAGGTGCGAGCCGGTCACCCGGCCCTGCAGGCCCAGGCGCTGCGTGTGGAAGGCCAGCGTCTCGATGTGGCGCGACAGCGGGTCGTCGCTCTCGTCGCAGTGCATGTCCACCGGCAGGCCCCGTTCAGCGGCCAGCTCGCACAGCAGCTTCACGCTGTCGGCACCGTCCTGCATCGTGCGCTCGAAGTGCGGGATGCCGCCCACCACGTCGACGCCCAGATCCAGTGCGCGCTGCAGGTGGCGCAGCGCACCGGGGGCGCGCAGCAGGCCATCCTGCGGAAAGGCCACCAGCTGCAGATCGAGGTAGGGCGCCACGCGGCGCTGCACCTCCAGCAGCGCGCGCACCGCCAGCAACCGCTCGTCGCACACGTCCACATGGCTGCGGATGGCCAGCAGGCCCTTGGCCACCGCCCAGTCGCAGTACTGCAGCGCGCGCTCGATCAGCGCCTCCTCGGTCAGCAGGGGTTTGAGCTCGCCCCACAGCGCGATGCCCTCGAGCAGGGTGCCGCTGGCGTTGATGCGCGGCAGGCCGTGGCTCAGCGTCGAATCCAGGTGGAAGTGCGCGTCGACGAAGGGCGGGCTCAGCAGCCAGCCGGCGGCGTCGATCACGTCGGTGCCCGCGGGCGCAGGCTGGCCGGCAAAGAGCCCCACGCCCAGCGCGGCGATGCGGCCCTGCTGCACCAGCAGGTCGACGCCGCTGCGGCCGTCGGGCAGGGTGGCGTTGCGGATCAGCATGGGCAGGGCTCCTTCGGTCGGGTCGGCGGGCAGCCCCCCCGGGTGGGTGGGCCGCAATGGCATCATCGCCGGATGCTCACCCCCGACCAGCAAGCGCTGTACCAGACCGAAGGCTACCTGGTGCTGCCCGGCTTCAAGTCCGACGCCGAGGTGGCCGCGCTGCGGCAGCGGGCGCTGCAGATCGTCGAGGCTTTCGACGCCGACAGCCACCGCGCGATCTTCTCCACCAGCGACCAGGCCCGGCGCGCGGCAGGCGCCGACTTCCTGACCTCGGCCGAGGGCATCCAGTGCTTCTTCGAGGAAGAGGCCTTCGACGAGGCCGGCCGGCTGCGCCAGGCCAAGGCGCTGTCGATCAACAAGATCGGCCACGCGATGCACGACCTCGACCCGGTGTTTCAGCGCTTTTCGCGCGGCCCGGCGCTGGCCGCGCTGGCGGGCGATCTGGGCCTGCAGCAACCGCAGCTGTGGCAGTCGATGTACATCTTCAAGCAGCCGGGCATCGGCGGCGAGGTGAAGTGGCACCAGGACGCCAGCTTCTTCGACACCACGCCGTCCACCGTCACCGGCTTCTGGTTCGCGCTGGAAGACGCCACCCAGGCCAACGGCTGCCTGTGGGTGCAGCCGGGCGGGCACCGCGGGCCGCTGCGCGAGCGCTTCGTGCGCGAAGGTGATGCCGTGCGCATGGAGGCGCTGGATGCCACCCCCTGGCCGGACACCCGCAGCGCCGTGCCGGTGGAGGTGGCCGCCGGCACGCTGGTGTGCTTCCAGGGCCTGCTGCCGCACTGGAGCGCGCCCAACCGCAGCGATCGCTCGCGCCATGCCTACACGCTGCACGCCACCGACGGCCGTGCGGACTACGCCGCGCACAACTGGCTGCAGCGGTCGGCGCTGCCGCTGCGCGGCTTCTGCTGACCCTCGACCCCCACACCATGACCGCCTCCCCCCGCATCCCCGGCCGCCGCTTCCTGCAATCGCCCGGGCCCTCGCCGGTGCCCGACGAGGTGCTGCACGCGATGGCGCGCCAGCCGATGGACATGGGCGATCCGCGCGTCGACGAGACCATCGCCGCCTGCGAGGCCGGCCTGCGCCGGCTGCTGCACACCGAGACGGCCGACGTGTTCTTCTACGCCACCAACGGCCATGGCGCCTGGGAGGTGGCGGTGGAGAACCTGCTGCCGCCGGGCGCCGCGGTGCTGATCCCGGGCACCGGCCACTTCTCCGAAAGCTGGGCGGTGCAGACCGAGGCACTGGGCCGGCGCGTGGTGCGCACGCCCTGGCACCCGGGCTGGCCGATCAACCTGGACGACGTGGCACAGGCACTGCGCGACGATGCGGCGCGCGAGATCGTGGCGGTGTTCGCGGTGCACACCGACACCGCCAGCGGCATCACCAGCGACATGGCCGCGCTGCGCGCGGCGATCGACGCCACCGGCCACCCGGCGCTGCTGGTGGTCGATGCCGTGGCCTCGGCCGGCTGCACCCGCGTGGCGATGCACGAGCTGCGCGCCGACGTGGTGCTGGGCGCCTCGCAGAAGGGCCTGATGACGCCGCCCGGCGTGGGCTGGCTGGCGGTGGACGCACAGGCCGCCGCGGTGGCCGCGCGCAACCCGGCGCCACGCTTCTACTGGGACTGGCGGCTGCGCCAGAGCCCGCTGAGCTACCGCAAGTTCTGCGGCACGCCGCCGCAGACGCTGATGGCCGGCCTGGCCACGGCCTTCGGGCTGATCGAGCTGGAAGGCGCCGAGGAAGTCTTCGCCCGCCACCGCCGCCTGTCGCGCGCGGTGCAGGCCGCCGTGGGCGTGTGGGCCGAGGGCGGCGCGCTGGGCTTCTTCGCGCAGGACCCGGCCAGCCGCTCGGTGTCGGTCACCAGCATCAGCGTGCCCGAAGGCACCGATGTGGATGCGCTGCGCGCGGTGGCGCGCAACCGCTTCGGCGTGGCGCTGGCCGGCGGCCTGGGCCCGCTGCAGGGCAAGGCCTTCCGCATCGGCCACCTGGGCGACAGCAACGCCGCCACCATCCTGGGCTGCCTGGGCGCGGTGCAGGCCGCCCTGCAGGTGCAGGGCATCCCCATCGGCCAGGGTGCGCTGCAGCGGGCGGTGGACAGCCTGGTCGACGGCGATTGACCGGCCGGCCGGTGCAACGAAGCTGGCCCAGCAGATCGTCCATGCCCCCCGCCTCGCCCCCCGCCTCCCAAGCTCGCCCCTGGCGCCTGGTGTTGCCGGCCCTGTTGTGCAGTCTGGCGGCTGCGCTGCCGGCCGCCGCCCAGCCGCTGCAGGGCAGCCGGCAGCTGCTGCTGCACCAGCGCGACGGCGGCGCGGTGGCGCTGGGCACGGTGGTCTTCACGCCGCAGGCCGACGGGCGCAGCGCCTTCACGCTGCAACTGCGGCACGAGGCGTTCAAGGACTTCTTCCTGTCGATGAAGGAGTTCAAGTGCCTGGAGAGTGCCACCGAGGTCTTCTGCCACGTGCCCTACCCCTACCCGCAGCCGGGCACGGTGAGTCCCACCGACCTGGCCTGGCTGGAGCATGCGCTGCTGTTCATGTTCAAGACGCCGGCCGATTTCGGCGCCAAGCTGTGGAATGGCGTGTACTTCCAGCTGCAGCCCACCGCGCGCGGCTTCGAGGGCCGGCCGCAGGCGGTGGACCTCAACCGCATCAGCGCGCCGCCCGACCGGCCCGGCGTGCCGCCGTTTCGCCCCGCGCTGCGCGACGACATCGCGCCCGGCGCCCGCTTCTTCAACCGCCTGACCATCGAATAGCCGTGCCCCGGCACCGAGGAGACTGACCATGCCCACCCGGACACCCGGCCGCCGATCCAACCGAGCCACGCCCATGGCGCTGCGCACCGCCAACGCCGAGCCCGGTGCCACCGCGGTGGCCGCGTGAGGGCGCTGCGGGTGTTGATCGCCTGGATGCTGGGCGTGGCGGCGGTGCTGGCCGTGGCGCTGGTGCTGGCGGGGCAGATGGGCGCCCTGCGCGGCCAGCCGCCGGCCCAGCTGGGCGTGACCGACGGCCGGTTGAAGCCGCCGTCGATCACCCCCAACAGCGTGTCCAGCCAGGCCGTGCTGCATGCCGGCCACCGCATGCAGCAGGCCGCGATGATCGCCCCGCTGCCGCTGCACGGCACGCCGGCCGAGGCCATCGGCCGGCTGCGCAGCGTGGTGCAGGGCCTGCCCGGCGCCACCGTGGTGACGCAGCGCGACGACTACCTCTACGTGCAGTTCAGCACCCGCTGGCTGGGCTTTGTCGACGACGCCGAGTTCTGGGCCGACCCGGCCGCCGGCGTGATCCAGGTGCGCTCGGCCTCACGCATCGGGCGCAAGGATTTCGACGTCAAACGCCAGCGCATCGAGGCGATCCGCGCGCGGCTGGCCTCGGGCGGCTAGCCTGGGCAGGGCCGCCAGCGGGCGCCGCCGGCAGCGGGGGTGCGGGCGGGTGGCCGCGTCAGCGCGGGGTTGGGGTCAGGGGATGCCGACGATGAACGGCACGTCGAAGCGGCGGCCGCCGGCGCTGACCTGCACCCGGCCCAGCAGCGCATGCCCGGGGCGGAACACCCCTGCCGCACCGGCCTGCACCGTCCAGCGCAGGCGGTAGGTCGGCAGGCTCTGGCTCAGCAGCCGGCCCACGCTGCCGTACAGCGGCAGCAGCTGCTGCACGGTGTCGGCAAACAGCAGGGCACCGCCGGTCTGGTTGGCCAGCTCACCCAGCGCGGCGATGTCCACCCCGCTGGACAGCCCGATCGTGATCAGCTGCACCTGGTCCTGGTTGGCGCGCTGGATCGTCTGCGCGCGGATCGCGCGGCAGGCCTCGGGGCCGCCGCAGTCGGTGTCCGCACCGTCGGTGAAGATGACCATCGCCTTGGCCAGGCCGACCGGCGCGTCGCTGGCCAGGTGCTGGCGCAGGGCGTCGATCGACGCGTACAAGGGCGTGTTGCCACCGACCAGGGGCGCCAGCGCATCCAGCGTCGGAAAGTACGAACTCACGGCGGCCCGCGCGCGAAACGGCGCATAAAGCGTCAGCGGGCGGGTCGGCAGCAGGGCATCGGTGCCGCCGGCAAAAGCGCTCAGCAGAGCCTGGTCGTCGGCACCCAACCCGCTGAGGAAGGCCTTGCTGGAGAACAGGCGCGCGCCGGTGGGGTCGGATTGCTGGATGCTGCCGCTCTGGTCGAGCAGCAGCGCGGCCGCATAGGGCCGTGCCGCGCGCCCGGCCACCGCCATCAGCGCCTCGGGCATCGCGGCCGCCGGCGCATAGGCCACGTCGACGTCGGTGCCCGCGCCGCGCACGCAGTCGACCTGGGGGGTGGCCGGGTTCGGGGTGCAGGCCTGCAGTGTGAAGTCGGCCTGGGTCAGGTCGGTGATCGGGTTGGCGTCGCCGTCGACCACCACCAGTTCGATCTCGAAGCTCATCTGCCGGCCGGTGCCGTCGACGCTGGGCAGGGTGCCGCTGCGCGAGCTGAGCGAGCCCCCGGCTGCCGTGGTGGCGCGGGCCAGCGTGACGTTGAGTTCGGCCACCTGGCCCACCGTGCTGGTGGCGGACAGGACCTTGTCGACGAAGGTGGCGTGCGAGATGGTGACGCCGGCGGTGCCGTCGGGCGAGTTGATGGGCACCAGCGCCACGCCGAGCGCATCGGTGGTCACCTGGCCCTGCGGCCCCTGCACCGTCGCGCCCGCCACCTTGGTGCCGTAGAGGTCGCTGACCGTCACCTTGACCAGGCCCAGCGCGGCCGGCGCAGCGCTGTCGGACCCGCCGCCACCACCACCGCCGCAGGCGCTGAGCATCAGGCCCATCGCCGTCACGGCCCACCAGGCCGACCTGCCCTGGCCGGGCGCACGCGGCGGCCGGCCTGCCGCCGTTGCGGGGCGTCGATTCTTCGGATTCATGTCTGACCTTCTCAGTCCTGCGGGACTGGCTGACGGAGCACCAACGCCTGCCCATGGGTCCCCGGACGCGGACCATCGGTCATGGCGGCGGGGTCTTGCCAGGGCGCAGGCGGCGCCGCAGCGGGTACAAGCAGCCAGTCTGGGGGCGCCGGCCGCGCGTGTCGGTGCGATGTCGAACACTGGGGCACCCCCTGGGTGCGTGGTGGCTGCGGGCGCGGCCACGCCGGGCGCGCGGGCCCGGCGCCGTTGGGCCGTTGGGCCGTTGGGCCGGGCCCCGAG
>JAURXG010000020.1 GCA_030654555.1 Aquabacterium sp. | reverse complement strand
GGTGGTCGATGCCAGCCAGGGCATCGGCATCGTCACCCCCGCCGTGCCGGCTGCGGCGGCAGCGGCGTCGCAGGCCACCGTGGCCGCGGCACCCGCGGTGGCGCTGGCGTCGGAGACGCCCGTGGTGGCAGCACCCGTGGTGGCAGCGCCCGTGGCGGCGGTGGCCGCCTCCGACGCGGCACCTGTTGCCGCCGAGATGCCGGTGCCGCCGGCCGCACCGACCCCGGCCGCGTCGGCGCCCGCCACACGCTGACCGGCCGGTCGCCCGTCGTCACCGCTCAAGATCCGCCGCCTGCGGCCGATAGCCGGGGAGGATCCGGGGCTTTCCGGGTCCGGCCGGCAGGTTCGCGGCGCCCCCGCTATGCTGCGCCGCAGCATCCGCGCGGGTCCGCCCGGGCGCATGCCTTCGAAACCCGAACCTACCCAACCATGATCAACGTGATTCTTGCTCTCGTTCCGCTGGCCTTCGCCACCGGCTCCCTGGTGTGGCTGATGACCAGCGGCGCGCAAGCGCAGGCCCGGTCCGACGCCTGGGCCGCCCAGTGGATGCGCGACAACGCCTGATCGCAAGGCGCCCCCGGGGCGCTTCAGCGGTTTGATGGGCCCGCCTCAGCGCGGGCTTTTTTCTGCGCGGTCGGCGGGCTGCTGCGATCAGCCCCGCGCCCCGCGTCGTCTTGTGTGCCGTCGATGCTGCACTGCGCCACAATCCCCGAGCACACCGCTGGCCGTCGAAAAAACCGCTTGGCAAGTCTTATATAAGACATAAAATATGGGACAAACCCGTAGGCCTGAGTGGTCAGGCCGCGCAAGGCAGCCGCCTCAGGCCTGGCCAGGCGGCCCGGGTGCCACCGGATTCCGCCCACACACCGTTCCTCCACCGTCCCACAGGAGCTCTCGAGATGCTGCAAGCCTATCGTCAACACGCGGCCGAACGCGCCGCCCTCGGCATCCCCCCGCTGCCGCTGTCCGCCCAGCAGACCGCCGACCTGATCGAGCTGATCAAGGCCCCGCCGGCCGGTGAAGACGCCTTCCTGCTCGACCTGCTGACGCACCGCGTGCCCCCGGGCGTGGACGATGCCGCCAAGGTCAAGGCCAGCTTCCTGGCCGCCGTCGCCCATGGCGACATCGCCGTGGCGCTGATCAGCCCGGCCAAGGCCACCGAGCTGCTGGGCACGATGGTGGGCGGCTACAACGTCAAGCCGCTGATCGACCTGCTCGACGACGCCGCCGTGGCCGGCGTGGCCGCCGCCGCGCTGAAGAAGACGCTGCTGATGTTCGACTTCTTCCACGACGTGTCCGAGAAGGCCAAGGCCGGCAACGCCTTCGCCAAGGACGTGATCCAGAGCTGGGCCAATGCCGAGTGGTTCACCAGCCGCCCCGAAGTGGCCAGGACCATCACCGTCACCGTCTTCAAGGTGCCCGGCGAGACCAACACCGACGACCTGAGCCCCGCGCCCGACGCCTGGAGCCGCCCCGACATCCCGCTGCATTACCTGGCGATGCTGAAGAACACCCGCGAGGGTGCGGCCTTCAAGCCCGAGGAAGACGGCAAGCGCGGCCCGATGCAGTTCATCGAGGACCTGAAGAAGAAGGGCCACCTGGTGGCCTACGTCGGCGACGTGGTGGGCACCGGCTCCAGCCGCAAGAGCGCCACCAACAGCGTGATCTGGGCCACCGGGCAGGACATCCCCTTCGTGCCGAACAAGCGCTTTGGTGGCGTCACGCTGGGCGGCAAGATCGCCCCGATCTTCTTCAACACGCAAGAGGATTCGGGCTCGCTGCCGATCGAGGTGGACGTGTCCAAGCTCGAGATGGGCGATGTCGTCGACATCCTGCCCTACGACGGCAAGATCGTGAAGAACGGCCAGACCGTGGTCGAGTTCAAGTTGAAGAGCGACGTGCTGTTCGACGAGGTGCGCGCGGGCGGGCGCATCAACCTGATCATCGGCCGCAGCCTCACCGCCAAGGCGCGTGAGTTCCTGGGCCTGCCCGCCAGCACGCTGTTCCGCCTGCCCACCCCGCCGGTGGCGACGAAGGCCGGCTTCACGCTGGCGCAGAAGATGGTCGGCCGCGCCGTCGGCCTGCCCGAGGGCCAGGGCGTGCGCCCGGGCACCTATTGCGAGCCGAAGATGACCACCGTGGGGTCGCAGGACACCACCGGCCCGATGACCCGCGACGAGCTCAAGGATCTGGCCTGCCTGGGCTTCAGCGCCGATCTGGTGATGCAGTCTTTCTGCCACACCGCGGCTTATCCGAAACCAGTCGATGTGAAGATGCATCACGAGCTGCCTGATTTCATCAGCACCCGTGGCGGTGTGCCGCTGCGCCCCGGCGACGGCATCATTCAC
>JAURXG010000443.1 GCA_030654555.1 Aquabacterium sp. | reverse complement strand
TCGAGTTAGACCGAATCGGCGGCGAAGGCGCGGATGCCCTCGGCCAGCTTCTCGGTGGCCATCGCATCCTCGTACAGCGCGAAGCGGAAGCTGGCCTCGTCGTGGTGCACCTCGGGCAGGTCGGCCCGCTTCGCCTTCTCGGCATCCAGGCGGCGCACCAGTGGTGCGTCGCTGGCCTGCAGGGCGCCGAGCAGCTCGGGGCTGATGGTCAGCAGGTCGCAGCCGGCCAGCGCGACGATCTGTCCGACGTTGCGGAAGCTGGCCCCCATCACCTCGGTGGCGATGCCGAAGCGCTTGTAGTGGGTGTAGATGCGCTCGACCGACAGCACGCCGGGGTCGTTGGCGCCGGCGCGCGCCGCTTCGTCCCAGGCCGCGCCGGCCTGCTTCTTGTGCCAGTCGTAGATGCGGCCGACGAAGGGGCTGATCAGCTGCACGCCGGCATCGCCGCAGGCCACCGCCTGGGCGAAGGCGAACAGCAGCGTGAGGTTGCAGTGGATGCCCTCGGTCTCCAGCTGCCTGGCGGCCTGGATGCCTTCCCAGGTGGCGGCGATCTTGATCAGCACACGCGTGCGCGGCACGCCCGCGGCCTCGTACAGCGCGATCAGCCGCCGTGCACGGGCCAGCGTGGCGGCGGTGTCGAAGCTCAGCCGCGCATCCACCTCGGTGGAGACGCGGCCGGGCACGACCTGGAGGATCTCCAGCCCGAAGCGCACCAGCACCTGGTCGACGATGGCATCGAGCGGCTCACCACGGTGCGCGGCCACGGTGTCGGCCAGCAGCGGCGCATAGTCGGGCTGCTGCACCGCCTTGAGGATCAGCGACGGGTTGGTGGTGGCGTCGCGCGGCGCAAACTGCGCCAGCTGCCTGAAGTTGCCGGTGTCGGCCACCACGGTGGTGAATTGCTTGAGTTGGTCGAGTTGGTGCATGGCGGGCTCCTGGGGACAACCCGAATTAGAACCGCTTGGCCATCGAGCGGGTTTCGGCGTGGTTACCGCCAGCCGGCTCGCCGCCAGCGATCGACCAGAATGACACGATGACCACCAACTTCATGACCCGCCGCCGGCTGCTGGGCGCCGGCCTGTGCGGCGCGTTGGTGGCGCCCGCCTGCGCCGCCGGCGATGCTGCGCCGCCCTCCCGCCCGGCCTTGCGCGTGGGCGCCGGCCAGCCCTTCGCACGGCTGGCCGATGCGCTGAGGCAGGCCGTCGATGGCGACACCATCGAGGTCTTACCCGGCACCTATGCCGGCGATGTGGCGGTGATCAACCAACGCAGACTCACGCTGCGCGGCATGGGTGAACGGCCGGTGCTGCTGGCCGACGGGAAGTACGCGGAAGGCAAGGCCATCCTGGTGGTGCGCAACGGCCACATCGTGATCGAGAACTTCGAGTTCCGCGGCACGCGGGTGCCCGATCGCAACGGCGCAGGCATCCGCTTCGAGAAGGGCATGCTGACCGTGCGCAACTGCCAGTTCATCGACAACGAGAACGGCATCCTCACCGCGAACTTCGGCGACGCTCGGCTGCACATCGAGGACAGCCTCTTCGCCCAGGCGCCCGATCGCCCCGACTCGCTGGACCATCTGATCTACGTCGGCCGCATCGCCGAGGTGCAGATCAGCGGCAGCCGCTTCCACCAGGGCCGCACGGGCAACCTGATCAAGTCGCGTGCACGGGTCAGCCGCATCACCTACAACCTGATCGCCGATGGCCCGAAGGGCGAGGCGTCCTACGAGATCGACTTGCCCAACGGCGGCCAGGCCGTGGTGATCGGCAACGTGATCGCCCAGAGCGCCAACAGCCAGAACGCCATCCTGGTGTCCTTCGGCGCCGAGGGCCAGCCCTGGCCCGGCAGCGCGCTCTACATGGCGCACAACACGCTGGTCAACGACCGGCTGCGCGGGGCCTGGTTCCTGCGGGTGTGGCGCGACCGGCTGCCCGACGGCACGCCCGTGCACCTGTACAACAACCTGAGCGTCGGGCCAGGCCTCTTCACACTGGGCGTGCTGGGCGGGCCGACGGAGGAAGGTGGCAACTTCGCGATCCTCAAGCCACAGTTGGTGGACCCCGACCAGCTGAACCATGCACTGCCGCCCGACAGCGGGCTGCGCGGCAAGGCGGTGCCCCTGCCCATCCTCGACGGCGTCGACCTGCGCCCGACGGCGGAGTTCACGCTGCCCATCGGCACCCGTCCGCTGGCACCGCGCGAACGCTGGTCACCCGGCGCCTTTCAACGCTGAACGCCGCGCCCGCGGTGGACCGGCGCCGCCCGCGGATTGACCCTCGCAAGAAACTCATGCATCATTGTTGAGGTAACTTGGTTACATCAACTCCTCTCACAAAGCTCTGCCCATGTCCTTCGACCTCGTCTTCTTCGGCGGCACCGGTGACCTCACCTGGCGCAAGTTGATGCCGGCCCTGTTCCAGGCCTTTCGCCACGGCAAGCTGCCGCCGGGCGGGCGCATCCTGGCGGTGGCGCGCGACGAGCGCAGCGACGACGAGTACCGTGCCTTCATCCGCGAGCGCTTCGTCGAGGTTGAATCGGCCAAGCGGCCGAGCGACGACGAGTTCGCGCGTTTCGCCGAGATGCTGCACTACCGGCGCATGGATTTGTCCAAGCCCGAGCACTACGCCGGCCTGAAACAGTGGATAGCCGCGCGCAACGCCGACACCACCGTGCTGTACCTGGCCACCAGCCCCTACCTGTTCCCGGTGGTGTGCGAGCAGCTCGGTGCCGCCGGCCTGAACGGCCCCAAGGTGCGCGTGGTGCTCGAAAAGCCGCTGGGCCACGACCTGGCCAGCGCGCAGGAGATCAACCGCGTGGTGCGCGCGGCCTTCGCCGAGACGCAGGCCTTCCGCATCGACCACTACCTGGGCAAGCCCGCGGTGCAGAACCTGATGGCGCTGCGTTTCGGCAATGCGCTGTTCGAGCCGTTGTGGCGCCGCGAGAGCATCGCCAACATCCAGATCACGCTGGCCGAGGGGCTGGGCGTGGGCACGCGCGGCGACTACTACGACACCACCGGCGCCTTGCGCGACATGATCCAGAACCATGCGCTTCAGTTGCTGACGATGATCGCGATGGAGCCGCCGTCGACCAACGACGCCGATGCGATTCGCGACGAGAAGCTCAATGTGCTGCGCTCGCTGAAGCCCTTCACGCCCGAGAGCGTGGCGCGCGACGTGGTGCGCGGCCAGTACAAGGCGGGCACGGTGGACGGCAAACCGGTGATCGGTTACCTCGACGAGGTGAAGGTGCCGCCGGGCAGCCATTGCGAGACCTTCGTCGCGCTGCGCACCGAGGTGCAGAACTGGCGCTGGGCGGGCGTGCCCTTCTACCTGCGCACCGGCAAGCGGCTGGCCGGGCGGCATGCGCAGATCGTGGTCAACTTCCGCGAGGTGCCGCACCCGATCTTTCCAGGCTCGGCGCGCGCCAACAAGCTGGTGATCAAGCTGCAGCCCGAAGACGGCCTCGAGCTGCACCTGCTGGCCGCCAAGGGCGGCGCCCAGGGTGAACTGCTGGCCCCGGTAAGCCTGGATCTGGACTTCGACAAGGCCTTTGCCACCGAGCGCGTGGGCGCCTACGAGCGGCTGCTGATGGACGCCATCGCCGGACGGCTGAACCTGTTCGTGCGCAGCGACGAACAAGAGCAGGCCTGGCGCTGGGTCGAGCCGGTCCTGCAGGCCTGGAGCGCCGACCCCAACGGGCCGCGGCCGTACGCGGCGGGCACCTGGGGCCCACCCGCGTCGAGCGCCATGGTGGCCCGGGACGGCTGCACCTGGGATGAAGAACAGTGACCCGCCACCATGCTTGACCGCATCCGCGCCTCCATCCCCGCCCTGCCGCCGGCCGAGCAACGCGTGGCCAAGCTGCTGCTGGCCGATCCGCGCAGCTTCGCCACGCTGCCGGTCACCGAGTTGGCGGACCGATCGCATGTCAGCAAGCCCACGGTGGTGCGCTTCTGCCGCAGCGTGGGCTACGACGGGCTGGCCGACTTCAAGCTCAAGCTGGCCGGCACGGTCAACGAGGGCGTGCCCTTCGTGCACCGCGCGGTCGACGAGGACGACAAGCCCGGCGACCTGATCGTCAAGGTGATCGACAACGCCGTGGCGGCGATGCTGAAGTACCGCAACAACGCCGCCGGCCATGCCTTCGAGCTGGCGCTGGCCGCGTTGACCGCGGCGGGCAAGGCCGGCAAGCGCATCGAGTTCTACGGCGTCGGCAACTCGGGCATCGTGGCGCAGGACGCGCAGCACAAGTTCTTCCGCCTGGGCGTGCACGCCACCGCGGTGAGCGACGGCCATGTGCAGGTGATGAGCGCGACGATGCTGGGGCCGGGCGACTGCGCGGTGGTGATCAGCAACTCGGGCCGCAGCCGCGACCTGATCGACGCCGCCGACATCGCCCGCCGCAAGGGCGCGACGGTGATCGTGATCACCGCCAGCGGCTCGCCGCTGGCGCAGCTGGCGCAGAGCCACAACCAGGTGCTGCTGGCCGCCGACCACCCCGAGGACTACGACCGCTACAGCCCGATGGTGTCGCGCTTGCTGCACCTGACCATCATCGACATACTGACCACCGGCGTGGCGCTGCGCCTGGGGCCCGAGCTGCGGCCGATGATGCAGGAGATCAAGCGCAACCTGCGCGCCAAGCGCTACACCCCGAACCCCTGACCGCCTGCCGGTCGCTGCCGGCGCCGCGCGTCAGAGCCCCAGCAGCGCGTCCACGCCGTACAGCTTGGCCAGCTGGCTCAGCTTGGGCGGGGCGCCGTTGACGCGCAACTGCAGGCCACGCGCGGCGGCCTGGCGGCGGCATTCCAGCAGCAAGGCCACCGCCGCGCTGTCGAGCTCGTGCAGCGATGACGCGTCGATCACCGGCTGGTCGGCCGCCTGCAGCAAGGGCTGCAGCTGCGCCAGCGTGGCGCGCGCCTCGGACATCGTGATCCTCTGGGGCAGCGTGATCGCGCTCATGGGCGGTACCGGGCTGGCGCTCAGTTCTTGGCCGCGGCCAGCGACTTGTTCTTGTCGGCCAGGCGGGTGATCAGCGCGTCCAGGCCGCCGCTGCTCAGGTCCTTGGCGAACTGGCCCTTGTAGGCCTCCACCAGCCAGAAGCCACCGACGTTGACGTCGTAGATCTTCCAGCCGTCGCCGTTCTTCTCGAGCCGGTAGTCCAGCTGGATCGGATCACCCTTGCCACGCACCTCGCTGCGCACGACCAGTTCGTTCTGATCGGCCGCACCGCGCAGCGGCTTGACCACCACGGATTGATCCTTGACCTGCGTGAGCGCGCCCGAGTAGGTGTTGACCATCAAGGTCTGGAACTCCACCAGCATGCGCTTTTGCTGGTCGGGCGTGGCGCTGCGCCACTGCGGGCCGACCGAGCTGGCCGTCATGCGCTGGAAGTTGACGTGCGGCATTACCTTGGCGTCGACCAGCGCACGGATGCGGGTCACGTCGCCGGCCTGGATGGACTTGTCGGCCTTGACCGCGTCGATCACCTCGGACGACACCTGCCGCACGAAGGCATCCGCTGTCAGCGCCTCGGCGCGCAGGGCCGGGCCGGCCATGAGCAGGGCACCCAGGCCCAGGGCGGAAATCCAGGTACGTCGTTGCATCGGTTCATCCTTTCAAAGGCGGCACGGTGGGCCGCCAGGCATTCAACGCGCCAGCACGGGCACGCGTTGTCCGCCATCGCTCACTTGATCAGGCGCTTGTAGGCCGGCGGTGCCGATTCTTCGTCGGGCGGCTCGCCGTCGTAGATCAGGCTTCGGCGCCGCGCCAGGAAGGCATCGCGCAGCAGCACGTACTTGTCGAGCGCGATGTCGTCGAGCACCCGGCCGGCATTGAGCAGCTTGACCCGGGTGTTGAGCAGTTGCAGCACGGTCGCGCCGTTGCGGTCGCGCGGCTCCTTCCACAACACGCTGGCGCCCGAATCCTTCACGTCCAGCAGCATCGCCGTGGTGTCTCGCAAGGTGGACGGCCCCATCAGCGGCAGCACCAGGTAGGGCCCGCTCTTGAGCCCCCAGTAGCCCAGGGTCTGGCCGAAATCCTCGCTGGCGAATCGCTCCATGCCCATCTCGTCGGCCACGTCGAAGAGGCCCACCAGGCCGAAGACGCTGTTGACCAGCGTGCGGAAGCCCATGTCCAGGGCCTGCCTGGGCTTGGCCTGCAGCAGCAGGTTGGCGGTGGTCCAGGCATCGCCCACGTTGGCAAACACGTTGTTCACACCGGTGCGCACCACCGCCGGCACCACGTTCTGGTAGACCAGCGCGGCCGGCTTGATCGCCGCTTCGTCCACCGCCTCGTTGAACGAGAAGACCTGGCGGTTCATGCGCTCCCACGGGTCGCCGCGGGCCAGTGCGCCCTCGGGCATGCTGGCGCAGCCCGACAAGCCCAGCGACAGCAGGGCCAGCAGGGCCAGCAGCGCACGCCGGCCGGCGAGGCCCAGGTGGGTGGATCCGGCGCTCACGGCTTGCCTCCGGACGCGCCGCCGCTGCCCGCCTCGGCCGCCTTGTTGAACAGGAACTGGCCGATCAGGTTCTCCAGCACCACCGCCGACTGCGTCTGCTTGATGGTGTCGCCGGCAACCAGGTTGGCGGTGTCGCCGCCGGGTTCGATGCCGATGTACTGGTCGCCCAGCAGGCCCGCGGTGAGGATCTTGGCCGAGCTGTCCTTGGGGAACTCGAAGCGGCGGCTCACCTCCAGCGAGACCACGCCCTGGAAGGTCTTGGGGTCGAGGCTGATGCCGGTGATGCGGCCCACCACCACGCCGGCCGAGCGCACCGGCGCGCGCGCCTTCAGGCCGCCGATGTTGTCGAAGCGCGCCGTCAGCGGGTAGGTGTCGCCGTTGCTCACCGTGGTGAGGTTGGCGGCCTTCAGCGCGAGGAACAGCACGCCGCCCAGGCCCAGCAGCACGAACAGGCCGACCAGGATTTCTATGCTTCGTTTGGACATCTCTTGGCTTTCGGCTAAAGGTTTCAGCGCGTCGAGAACATCAACGCGGTCAGGATGAAGTCCATGCCCAGCACCGCCAGCGACGACATCACCACGGTGCGGGTGGTGGCATACGCCACGCCCTCGGGCGTGGCCTCGGTCTCGTAACCCTGATAGAGCGCGACAAAGGTGCAGATCACGCCGAACACCGCACTCTTGACGATGCCGTTGCCCACGTCGCGCCACACGTCGACGCCGTTCTGCTGGATCGACCAGAAGTTGCCGCCATCGATGCCGATCAGCCCCACCGCCACCAGCCAGGCACCCAGGATGCCGATGCTCGAGAACAGGGCCGCCAGCAACGGCATCGACAGCACGCCTGCCAGGAAGCGCGGCGCCAGCACGCGGGCGCGTGGATCGATGGCCATCAGCTCCATCGCGGCCAGCTGCTCGCCGGCCTTCATCAGCCCGATCTCGGCGGTCAGCGAGGTGCCGGCACGCCCGGCGAACAGCAGCGCGGTGACCACCGGCCCCAGCTCGCGCACCAGCGTGAGGTTGACCACCAGGCCCAGCGACTCGGCCGCACCGTAGGTGACCAGCGCGTAGTACATCTGCAGCGCCAGCACGAAGCCCACCGCCAGGCCCGAGGCCAGGATGATCACCAGCGAGCGGTTGCCGATGGCATGCATCTGCACCACCACCAGGCCGAAGCGCCGCAGCGCCTGCGGCAGCACCCGGATCAGGTCGAGGAAGAACAGCGCGCCGTGGCCCCAGCCCTGCAGCACCCGCAAGGCACGTGCGCCCAATGCAGCCAGCAGGTTCATGATGCCGCCCCGCCGCCGATCGCCGCCACGCCGTAGTCCTCGGCCATCGGCCGCGCGGGGTAGTGGAACTTGACCGGGCCGTCGGGCTCGCCGCGCACGAACTGGCGCACCTCGGGCTCGGTGCTGGCCATCAGCTCGGCCGGCGTGCCCTGGGCCACGATGCGCCCACCGCCCGACATCAGCACCACCCAATCGCTGATGGCCATGCACTCGGGCACGTCGTGGCTGATCACCAGCGAGGTGGCGCCGGTCACGTCGTTGAGCGTGCGGATCAGCTTGGCGGCCACGCCCATGCTGATGAGGTCGAGGCCGGCGAAGGGCTCGTCGTACATGATCAACTCGGGGTCGAGCGCGATGGCACGCGCCAGCGCGATGCGCCGCGCCATGCCGCCCGACACCTCGCTGATCTTCAGCCGCGCCGCACCGCGCAGGCCCACCGCGTTGAGCTTCATCAGCACGATGTCGTGGATCAGCGACTCGGGCAGGTCGGTCATCTCGCGCAGCGGAAAGGCCACGTTGTCGAACACCGACAGGTCGGTGAACAGCGCGCCGAACTGGAACAGCATGCCCAACCGCCGACGCAGGCGGTACAGCTGCGCGCGGTCGTTGGCGTTGATCTCCTCGCCGTCGAACACCACCCGGCCGGCGGTGGTGCCGTGCACGCCGCCGATCAGCCGCAGCAGCGTGGTCTTGCCGCAGCCGGACTGGCCCAGCACCGATGTGACCTTGCCGCGCGCAAAGCGCAGGCTGACATCGTTCAGGATGGTGCGACGTTCGTCGTAGCCAAACGTGACGTGGTCGATCTCGATCAGCGTGTCAGGGTTCAAGGGGGCGTGGGGCGCACGAACCGGGCGGGGCCGGAAGGGCCCATCCGGCTGCGACAGGCCGAAGAGTTTGCAGCGGGAAATTGTCGCACGCAGCGATTGACCCTAGGGGATAGCACCGATGCTGAGCGGTAAACCTTTGTGGCGAACCCGAAACAGCGACGGCCGCCGACGCACGGCATCGGCGGCCCGAAGGCGTGCAAGGCGCGGGCTTATCGCGGCAGCGTGCTGCAGCCCATCAGGAAACCGTCGACCTCGCGTGCGGCCTGCCGGCCCTCGCGAATGGCCCACACCACCAGGCTCTGGCCACGGCGCATGTCGCCGGCGGCAAACACCTTGTCGACGTTGGTGCGGTAGCCGCCCTCGTCGGTGTGCGCACGGGCGTTGCCGCGGCCGTCCTTGGCCACGCCGAAGGCCTCGAGCACCGGCGCCACCGGGTTGGTGAAGCCCATCGCCAGCAGCACCAGGTCGGCCTTGTACGCCTTCTCGGTGCCGGCGATCTCGACGAACTTGCCGTCCTTCAGCTCGATGTGCACCGTCTTCAGGCCCACCACGCGGCCCTTGTCCTTGCCGGTGCCGGCGACGAACTCCTTGGTGGCGATGGCGAACTCGCGGGTGCAGCCCTCTTCGTGGCTGGAGCTGGTGCGCAGCTTGGTCGGCCAGTAGGGCCAGACCAGCGGCTTGTTCTCCTGCTCGGGCGGCATCGGCATCACCTCGAACTGCGTCACGCTGGCGGCACCGTGGCGGTTGCTGGTGCCCACGCAGTCGCTGCCGGTGTCGCCGCCGCCGATCACGATCACATGCTTGCCGGTGGCCATGATCTGGCCCTTGAGTTTGTCGCCGGCGTTGACCTTGTTCTGCTGGGGCAGGAACTCCATCGCGAAATGGACCCCCTCGAGCTCACGCCCGGGTACC
>JAURXG010000437.1 GCA_030654555.1 Aquabacterium sp. | reverse complement strand
AACGCGGGCGAGCACCTGCTGATGTAGACCACCTGACCAGGGGGCTGCCCAGCGCTAGGGCATTCCCTAGCCGCGATCGAATTGCGACGGAAGCCCGCCTGGCCTTGCGTACAGTCGCGCCCCAAGCGCTGGTGTCCACTTTTGCCAGACATTGCGGCGCATTTGCACGGCATCCATGAATACCGCAGGAGAAGACATGACGGCACTGCTCAAGATATCCAGGTTGATCGACCTGATGAACACCTGGATCGGCAAGCTCACGATGTGGCTGGTGCTGGCCGCGGTGCTGATCAGCGCGGGCAACGCCATCATCCGCAAGGCCTTCAACATCGGCTCGAACGCCTTTCTCGAGATCCAGTGGTACCTGTTCGCCGCGGTCTTCATGCTGGGCGTGGGCTACGTGATGCTGAAGAACGCGCATGTGCGCATCGACTTCATCTCGGGCAAGCTCAGCAAGCGCACCAACGCCATCATCGACGCCATCGGCATCGTGGTCTTCACCATCCCGCTGTCGATCATCATGATCGACCTGGGCTGGCCGCTGTTCCTGCGCACCTACCTCAGCGGCGAGATGAGCCAGAACGCCGGCGGGCTGATCCGCTGGCCGGTGATGGGCCTGGTGCCGCTGGGCTTCTGCATCCTGCTGCTGCAGTCGGTGTCCGAGCTGATCAAGCGCATCGGCTTCCTCACCGGCCATCTGGACGAACCCTTCCCGCTCGAGGACGGCAAGACCGCCGAAGAGCGGCTGGCCGACGAACTGGCCGCCCAGGCCGAACAGCTGCGTCTGGCCAAGGTGAACTGAGATGCACGACTTCATTGCCAACAACTTCGTGCCGCTGATGTTCAGCGGCCTGCTCGTCTTCCTGCTCACCGGCATCCCGGTGGCCTTCGGCCTGGCGGCCACCGGCCTGCTGTTCGGCTTCATCGGCATGGAAGTGGGGCTGTTCTCCAGCAACCTGTTCCAGGCCTTGCCGCAGCGGGTGTTCGGCATCATGCAGAACGACACCCTGCTGGCGATCCCGTTCTTCACCTTCATGGGCATCATCCTCGAGCGATCGGGCATGGCCGAGGACCTGCTCGAGACGGTGGGCCAGGTGTTCGGCCCGCTGCGCGGCGGCCTGGCGGTGGCGGTGATCCTGGTGGGGGCGCTGCTGGCGGCCACCACCGGCGTGGTGGCGGCGGCGGTGATCTCGATGGGCCTGATCTCGCTGCCCATCATGCTGCGCTACGGCTACAACCGCACCATCGCCACCGGCACCATCACGGCCAGCGGCACGCTGGCGCAGGCCATTCCGCCCTCGCTGGTGCTGATCGTGCTGGCCGACCAGCTCGGCCGCTCGGTGGGCGACATGTACGCCGGCGCGCTGCTGCCGGGCGTGCTGCTGGTGGGGCTGTACCTGTGCTTCATCGCGGCGGTGGCGATCTTCAAGCCCAAGTGGGTGCCGGCGCTGCCCGAAGAAGCGCGCATCTACCGCGAGCCCAACGGCGCCTCGGGCCACCGTTCGCTGCTGGTGCTGCTGGCCATCTGCGGCGTCGCGGCCTACGGCTGGGCCCAGGTGCACGACCGCGCGATGCAGTCCTGGATCGGCCGCACCAGCGCCTCGCCGGCCGACGAGGTGCTCATCATGTCGCTGACCGTCGCCTCGCTGCTGGCGCTGGCGCTGGCCATCGTCAACAGCATCACCCGCATGGGCCTGCTGTCGAAGCTGGCCGAACGCTTCACCTTCGTGCTGATCCCACCGCTGGTGCTGATCTTCCTGGTGCTGGGCACCATCTTCCTGGGCGTGGCCACGCCCACCGAAGGCGGCGCGATGGGCGCGCTGGGCGCGCTGATCATGGCACTGGGCCGGCGCAAGCTGAGCTTCAAGCTGCTCAACCAGGCGCTGGACAACACCGCCAAGCTGTCGACCTTCGTGCTGTTCATCCTGATCGGCAGCACGGTGTTCAGCTTCACCTTCAACGCGGCCGATGGCCACGTGTGGGTCGAGCACCTGTTCACCGCGCTGCCCGGCGGGGCGCTGGGGTTCCTGATCGTGGTGAACATCCTGGTGTTCATCCTGGGCTGCTTCATCGACTTCTTCGAGATCGCCTTCATCGTGATCCCGATGCTGATCCCGGTGGCCGAGAAGCTGCTGCCCGGCATGTTCCCGCCCGGCACGCCGCTCGACGCGATCATGGTCTGGTTCGGCGTGGTGATCGCGATGAACCTGCAGACCTCGTTCCTGACGCCGCCGTTCGGCTTCGCCCTGTTCTACCTGCGCAGCGTGGCCGCCAAGAGCGACTACAAGGACCGCGTCACCGGCGAGAACATCCCGGCCGTGACCACCGCGCAGATCTACAAGGGCTCGATCGCCTTCATCGTGCTGCAGCTCATCATGGTGGCGGCGGTCATCGCATGGCCGGGCATGGTGACCGGCGGCATCGGCGAGACGACCAAGATCGATGCCGACAAGGCGCTCGAGAGCATGGGCCTGCCGCAACGCGACGAGGCACCGCCGCCGACGATGGACAACGCCGTGCCGGCGGCCCCTGCGGCATCTGCGGCGCCGGCCGCGACCTCATCCACCGAAAACAACGAGGACCCGATGAAGGCGCTGATGGAGTCCGTCAACAAGGACGCCGCCGCCGGCAAGAAGCCCTAGCGGCAGCGCGCGGGGGGCGGGCCCAACCGGCGCGCATCCTCGCCAAGCACCCACGAAAAAGGCCCCGCAGTGCGGGGCCTTTCTTCGTGGTGGGCGGCGCCGCGCGCCGCCCGGCCACTCACAGCTTCTGACGCTGCATGAAGTCGTCGAAGCCGGCTTCGGCGAAGCGGAACCACAGGTTCTGCTCGGCGCGGAACTTGGAGTAATCCTCGTAGACCTTCTTCCAGTTCGGGTTCTTGGCCGAGATGTCGCTGTACAGCGCCATCGACTCTTTGAAGGCGGCCTCCATCAGGTCTTTCGGGAACGGGAACAGCTTGGCGCCACCGGCCACCAGGGCCTTCAGCGCGCCGGCGTTCTTGCCGTCGTACTTGGCCTGCATGTCGACGTGGGCGTAAGCCGACGCGCACTCGATGACGGCCTTGTACTCGGACGACAGGCCGTCGTAGGCCTTGCTGTTGACGAACAGGTCGAGCTGCGGGCCACCCTCCCACCAGCCCGGATAGGCGTAGTGCTGGGCCACCTTGTAGAAGCCGAGCTTCTGGTCGTCGTACGGGCCGACCCACTCGGCCGCGTCGATGGTGCCCTTCTCCAGCGCCTGGTAGATCTCGCCACCGGGGATGTTCTGCGGCACGCCGCCGATGCGCTCGACCACCTTGCCGGCAAAACCGCCGACCCGGAACTTCAGGCCTTTGAAGTCGGCCAGCGACAGCACCGGCTTGCGGAACCAGCCGCCCATCTGCGCGCCGGTGTTGCCCATCGGGAAGTTGATGATGTTGTAGTTGCGATAAAACTCGCGCATCAGCTTCAGGCCGTTGCCTTCATAGGCCCAGGCCGACATCTGGCGGCTGTTCAGGCCGAACGGAATGGCACAACCCAGCGCGAAGGTCTCGTCCTTGCCGAAGAAGTAGTACGGCGCGGTGTTGGCCATCTCGACCGTGCCGGCCTGCACCGCATCGACCACGCCGAAGGCGGGCACCAGTTCGCCCGGCGCATGGGTGGTGATGGTGAACTTGCCACCGGTCAGCTCCTTGACCTTGGCGGCGAACACGTCGTTGACACCGAACAGCGTGTCGAGTGACTTCGGAAAGCTCGAGGTCAGGCGCCAGCGCAGCGTGGCTTGGGCATGCACGATGGCCGGCGCGGCACCCGCGGCCAGCACACCGGCCAAGCCGGCACCACGAACAAAGTTTCGACGTTCCATGCAGATCTCCTAGGCAAGTTTGCAGACAAGAACGTCGCATTCTAGGAGGCGGCATCGGGGCAGACAGGCAGTGAAAGCCCCGACAGCCCGACGACGGTCTGTCGCGTTTCGAGAGGCCGTTCAGCGGCCCTCGGCGCTCAGCTGCCGGCCACCTTCAGCCGCTCGATCAGCATCGAGCCGATGGTCTTGCCACCCGACACGTAGGTGTCGGCGCCGACGGCGGCGATCTGGCGGAACATCTCGCGCAGGTTGCCGGCAATGGTCACCTCGTGCACCGGGTGCACGATGCGCCCGCCCTCGACCCAGTAGCCGGCGGCGCCGCGCGAGTAGTCGCCGGTCACGTAGTTGACGCCCTGCCCCATCAGCTCGGTGACGAACAGCCCGCGGCCCAGCTTGCGCAGCATCTGATCGAGGTGGTCGCCCGGGCGGGTGAGGCGGCTGGTCAGCGACAGGTTCTGCGAACCGCCGGCATGGCCGGTGGTCTTCAGGCCCAGCTTGCGCGCCGAGTAGCTGGACAGGAAGTAGCCCTGCACCACGCCGGCCTCGACCACGCGGCGCCGATGGGTGCGCACCCCCTCGTCGTCGAAGGCCGTGCTGGCCTTGCCACGCGGGATCAGCGGGTCTTCGTCGACGTCGAGGTGATCGGCCAGCACCGGCGTGCCGATGCTGTCGAGCAGGAAAGTGGCGCGGCGGTACAGCGCACCGCCGCTGAGCGCCTGCACCATCGCGCCCAGCAGGCCGGCGGCCAGCGTGTTCTCGAACAGCACCGGCACCTCGCAAGTGGGCACCTTGCGGCCCTTCAGGCGCGACAGCGCACGCTCGGCGGCATAACGACCCACCGCCTCGGGCGAGGCCAGGTCCATCGCGTTGCGCTCCGAGCTGTACCAGGCGTCGCGCTGCATGTCGGCGCCCTTGCCGGCGATCGGCGAGACCGAGATCGAATGCCGCGAGCTGGCGTAGCCGCCGCGAAAGCCGCGGCTGTTGCCGGCCCAGAAGTGCGATTGCTGCGCCGAGGTGCCGCCGCCCTCGCTGTTGCTGATCTTGGGGCTGGTGGCAAAGGCCGCGTCCTCGCAGCGCCGCGCCAGCGCGGCCGCGCCATCGGCGTCCAGCAACCAGGGGTGGAACAGGTCGAGGTCGATGCCGGCCACGTCGGGCGTGGCCAGGTCTTCGGCGTCGGGCAGGCCGGCGGCCGGGTCCTCGGCGGTGAAGCGGGCGATGTCGTAGGCGGCGCGCACGGTCTGCTCGATCGCGGCGCGCGAGAAGTCGCTGGTGCTGGCGTTGCCACGCCGCTGGCCGAGGTAGACGGTGACGCCCAGGCTCTTGTCGCGGTTGCGCTCGACGTTCTCGATCTCGCCCTTGCGCACCGACACCGACAGGCCGGCGCCCTCGCTGACCTCGGCGGCGGCATCGCTGGCGCCCAGGTCCTTCGCGATGGCCAGCGTGTCGTCGACGATCTGCTGGAACTGCTCGCGGTTGAAGGCGAAACCCTGGGACATGGTGGAACCGGACATGTAGGCGATGCTCGTGGCGAGGTGGGCGACAATGATAGCCATCGGCTCCGGCCACCCTGACCGACCGCTCTGGAAACCCCCTGGCCCATGCCTCAAAGTCCCGACCAGCCCGCTGACCACGCCCCCGCCGGCCTGCCTCAGACCTTCGAGTTCGAGCGCCCCAGCAAGACCCGCCGCAAGCAGCAGGCGCACGACCTGCAGGCCCTCGGCGAGGCGCTGGTGGCGTTGCCGCCCAGCCGGCTTAAGGACGTGCCGATGCCCGAGGCCCTGCGCGACGCCATCGCGCAGTACCGCCGCACGCGCAGCTTCGAAGGCCAGCGCCGCCAGTTGCAGTACGTCGGCAAGCAGATGCGCTTCGCCGACGAGGGCCCGCTGCGCGAGGCGGTCGACGCCTTCAAGCTGGGCTCGGCCAAGGACACGCTGACGCTGCACGAGACCGAGCGCTGGCGCGACGAACTGGTGGCCAGCGACGACGCGCTCACCCGCTGGGCGGGCGAGTTCCCGGGCAGCGACCTGCAGCGCCTGCGCAGCCTGGTGCGGGCCGCGCGCAAGGACGCGGCGGCCGCGCCCGAGCAGCGCAACGGCCGTGGCTACCGCGAGCTGTTCCAGTTCATCAAGCCCTGGCTGGGTGATGCCGCCGGGCAACCGGCGCACGACCGCGCCGAACCTGACGACGACGAGAAGGCCTCCGACGATGAGTGACCACGACCCGGTGAAGATCGGCCTGGTGTCGGTCAGCGACCGCGCCTCGGCCGGCGTGTACGACGACAAGGGCATCCCCGCGCTGCAGGATTGGCTGGGCCGCGCGTTGAAGAACCCGATCCACTGGGAGACCCGCCTCATCCCCGACGAGCAGGACGGCATCAGCGCCACGCTGCGCGAGCTGGTGGACGAGGCGAAATGCGACCTGGTGCTGACCACCGGCGGCACCGGCCCGGCACCCCGCGACGTGACGCCCGAGGCCACGCTGGCGGTGGCCGACAAGGTGATGCCGGGCTTCGGCGAGCAGATGCGCCAGATCAGCCTGCGCTTCGTGGCCACGGCGATCCTGTCGCGCCAGGTGGCGGTGATCCGCGGCCAGGCGCTGGTCATCAACCTGCCCGGCCAGCCGAAGTCGATGGCCGAGACCCTGCAAGGCCTGCCGGATGCAACACCGCCGGTGCACGGCATCTTTGCCGCGGTGCCGTATTGCATCGACCTGATCGGCGGGCCTTACCTGGAAACCGTTGACGCGGTGTGCAAGGCCTTCCGGCCCAAATCGGCCCAACGTCCGGCCCAGCGTCCAGCGCCGGCCTGAGCGTCTGAACGCCAGCGCGCCGGAAACGCCGCCGCCTACTTGACCAGCCGGTTCAGCCCGGCCGCATCAAAACACTCGGTCGTCTGGGCATCCTGCGGCACGCAGTCCTCGCCAGGCAGTTCACGGGCGCCGGCCGACAGCTTTTCGATGGCCTGCCACAGCAGCATGATCTGGTGCTCATGGCTGCTGGCGTTGTCGATAAGGCCCCGCATCGCCAGCGCCACCGGGTCGTCGCCATTGGACACGCCATAGGCCGAGAAGCCCATCTTGGCGGCTGCTTCCTCGCGCTGCACGTCAGCCGATTTGACAACGATGCGCGCCGGGATGCCCACCGCCGTGGCGCCAGCCGGCACCGGCT
>JAURXG010000430.1 GCA_030654555.1 Aquabacterium sp. | reverse complement strand
TGGACATCTTCGACTACGACAACATCCTGCTGCTGCCGCGCCAGTGCCGCGTGAACAGCCGCGCCGAGTGCGACACCACGGTCGAGTTCGGCCCGCGCCGCTTCAAGCTGCCGGTGGTGCCGGCCAACATGAAGACGGTGGTCGACGAACCCATCACCGAGCAGCTGGCCGCCAGCGGCCACTTCTACGTGATGCACCGCTTCGACCTCGACACCCTGGCCTACGCCCGGCGCATGCGCGACCTGGGGCTGTTCGTCTCGATCAGCTCGGGCGTCAAGCCGGCCGATGCGGCGGTGATCGACCAGCTGGCGGCCACCGGCATCGGTGCCGACTACATCACCATCGACATCGCCCACGGCCATGCCGAGAGCGTGCGCCGCATGATCGGCCACATCCGCGAGAAGCTGCCCAGCACCTTCATCATCGCCGGCAACGTGGGCACGCCCGAGGGCGTGATCGACCTCGAGAACTGGGGCGCCGACGCCACCAAGGTCGGCATCGGCCCGGGCAAGGTCTGCATCACGCGCCTGAAGACCGGCTTCGGCACCGGCGGCTGGCAGTTGAGCGCGCTGAAGTGGTGCGCGCGCGTGGCCAGCAAACCCATCGTCGCCGACGGCGGCATCCGCCACCACGGCGACATCGCCAAGAGCGTGCGCTTCGGCGCCGCGATGGTGATGGTGGGCTCGCTGTTCGCCGGCCATGAAGAGTCGCCCGGCGCGACGGTCGAGGTCGACGGCAAGCTCTACAAGGAGTACTACGGCTCGGCCAGCGACTTCAACAAGGGCGAGTACAAGCATGTCGAAGGCAAGCGCATCCTCGAGCCGGTGAAGGGCCGCCTGGCCGACACGCTGCGCGAGATGCACGAAGACCTGCAAAGCTCGATCAGCTATGCCGGCGGCCGGGTGCTGGCCGACCTGCGCAAGGTGAACTACGTGGTGCTGGGCGGCGAGAACGCCGGCGAGCACCTGCTGATGTAGGCCACCCAATCGCGGGGTCCTCCAGCGCTAGGGCATTCCCTAGCGACGGTCGAATTCCCACGGAAGCCCGCCTGGCCTTGCGTACAGTCGCGCCCACAGCGCCGACGTC
>JAURXG010000416.1 GCA_030654555.1 Aquabacterium sp. | reverse complement strand
GCTGGACCTCAAGCGCCTGCTGGCGACGGTGGACGCGCACCTGGCGCGCCGGCCCTGAGCCGCCGCGCGCGCGGGCGCGCGGCGCGCGCCGCCCTCAGGCCGGCTGGTAGGCCAGCCGCACGTAGATCGGCGCAAAGGCCTCGGCCTGGGTGATCTCGAGCAGGCGTTCGCGCGCCAGCTCCAGCATGGCGATGAAGGTGACCACCAGCACCGGCGTGCCGCGCGACGGATCGAACAGCTCGTGGAACTCGACGAAGCGCCGCCCGCCCAGCGTGCGCAGCACGATGCTCATGTGCTCGCGCACCGACAGCTGCTCGCGGCTGATGCGGTGGTGCTGGTTGAGCCTGGCGCGCTTGAGGATGTCGCCCCAGGCCTCCTGCAGGTCGAGCACGTGCACGTCGGGAAAGCGCGTCACCAGGCTCTGCTCGATGTGCACCTGCGCGCGCAGGAAGTCGCGGCCGATCACCGGCAACTGGTCCAGCCGGGCGGCAGCCAGCTTGATCTGCTCGTACTCGAGCAGGCGGCGCACCAGCTCGGCGCGCGGGTCGGGCCCCTCGGCGCCATCGTCGGTCTTGCGCGGTGGCAGCAGCATGCGCGACTTGATCTCGATGAGCATCGCCGCCATCAGCAGGTACTCGCTGGCCAGCTCGAGGTTGTGCTGGCGGATCTGGTCGACGTAGGTCAGGTACTGGCGCGTCACGTCGGCCAGCGGGATGTCGAGGATGTTGAAGTTCTGCTTGCGGATCAGGTAGAGCAGCAGGTCGAGCGGGCCTTCGAAGGCTTCGAGGAAGACCTCCAGCGCATCCGGCGGGATGTACAGGTCGGTCGGCATGCGGAACAGCGGCTCGCCGTACAGCCGCGCCAGCGCCACCCGGTCGACCGGCAAGGCGTCAACGGCGGGGTCGCCAGGCGCCAGGGCATTCACCGGATCGGCTTTCGCCCGCTGCCTGATCAGCGCGCCTTGGGCCGCGAGAAGTAGACGTAGGGGCTTTGCGGCACCCGCGCGTCGGCGTACTCGGCCTGCGCGCTGCGGTCGAGCTGCTTGTCCCACAGCAGGTCGCGGCCGGCGCGCTGCTCGGCCTCCAGCGTGGGTTTTTTCGCCTTCAGCTCGTTGATGAACTGCGTGACGTCGGATTGGTAGGGCTTGCGGAAGAACTCCATGGCGATGGACCTCGGCACTCAGGGACAACCCGCAAGTCTAAGGCAGGCGCTGAGGCGTGTCATCAGCGGTCGGCGGTGGCCGTGGCAGGATGCCGACCATGTCGTCCGAGACCGAGTTGAAGTTCCGCATTCCCGTGGCGCGGCTGGCCGCGCTGCGCCGCGCAGTGGCCACCCGCGGCGCCCAGGTGCAGCCGCTGGCCGCGTTGTACTTCGACACGCCCGGTGAGCACCTGGCGCGGGCCCGCGTGGCGCTGCGCCTGCGCCGCGAGGGTGCCACCTGGGT
>JAURXG010000415.1 GCA_030654555.1 Aquabacterium sp. | reverse complement strand
CTTGGTGTAGTGGTTGGCCACCAGCCACTCGTTGACCGGGTTCTTCGGGATGCCGAAGTAGTAGTACAGGCCGCCCTCCATGCCGGGGAACTGCTTGTAGGCCGTCATCGCCGGCAGGATGTTGCCGCCGGTGGCGATCTCGATGCCATGG
Organism: Aquabacterium sp.; assembly: GCA_030654555.1. Lineage (GTDB taxonomy): Bacteria > Pseudomonadota > Gammaproteobacteria > Burkholderiales > Burkholderiaceae_C > Pseudaquabacterium. The sequence continues at coordinate 1,240 of JAURXG010000415.1, read as the reverse complement.
CGCTTCAGGTCGAGGTCGGCGATCTTGAACGGATTGCCGCCGGCCCAGATGATCCAGATGATCTTGCGGCCGGGCTCGTTCTTGACCTTGTCGATGATGCGCTGCGCGGCGGCGGTGAAGTCGCTGGTGGCCGCGGGCAGGTATTCCTCGTGCGCCACCTTGGCCTTCTTGATGGCCTCCTTGAAGGCCTTGACGCCGTCCTTGCCGAAGGCGTTGTCCTGCGCCAGCGTGATCAGCGTGGTGCCGGGCTTGTCCAGCGCCACCGCGTTGGCGATCGCGTCCTGGCTGGAGTTGCGGCCGGTGCGGAAGATGTACTTGTTCCACTTCTCGCCGGTGATCGAATCGGCCACCGCCGGATCGACCAGCAGGATCTTCTTGTACTCCTCGGCCACCGGCAGCATGGCCAGCGCCACGGGGCTGGCGGTGGGGCCCACGGCGATGTCGACCTTGTCGTCGGCGTAGGCCGCGGCCAGCAGGCTCTTGCCCACGTCGGGCTTGCCCTGGTCGTCCTTCTCGATGACCACCAGCTTGCGGCCGTTGACCATCATCGTGCCGCCGGTGGCGTAGTCCAGCCCGAGGTTGAAGCCGATGATGGTCTGCTTGGCAAAGGCCTCCAGCGGACCGCTCTTGCTGGAGATCAGCGCGATCTTCACGTCGCCGGTGGTCTGCGCGAACGCGGCGGCGGGCGCCAGCAGCGCGGCGGCGGCCAGGGCCAGGGGGGTCAGGCAAGCCAGGCGGCGTGCGCGGATCGGTGCGGTCATGGGGTCTCCTGAAGGTTCGACGGGCAGCGCTCGGGCGCTTGACGTGCCCCTCACTTTGCAAGGCCGGTGCCAGGCCGCACCAAATCAGGGCAAACCCTTGGGTTGAGGCGGGATCCGGGATGAAATCGCCCAATACCAGGCAATGACCACCACCGCACGGCCCCGGCGCTCAACGGGAGTGCTCAACGAACGGACATATTCGATCGAGAAGTGACTTATTTTCAGTCAATGCCTGAAAATCAGCCAATGTCACTGGGCGCGCGCAGCGTCTCCGACAGCTTGTCGTACAGCGTGGCGCGCGCGATGCCCAGCAGGCGCGCGGCGGCCACCTTGTTGCCGCCGGTGGCGGCCAGCGCCTCGCGGATCGCGCGTGCCTCCAGCTCGGCAATGGCCTGCGGCAGCGGCTTGATGGTGGACGGCGCCACCGGCGCCGCGGCAGGCGGTCCGCCGGCAGCGGGCAGCAGCACCGGCCGGGCCAG
>JAURXG010000175.1 GCA_030654555.1 Aquabacterium sp. | reverse complement strand
AGTCGAACGCGGTGCTCAGGCGCTTGGCGGGCATGCCCTCGCTCACCAGCTTGAAGCGCCGGTTGGTGCGGAAGGCGTCGCCCTCGCCGGCGAACATGCGCGTCGGGTCCTCGCCCTCGCGCTTGAAGGCGAAGGTGCCGGCGGTGTACGGAAAGCTGCCCGGCACGTTGTCGAGCATCAGCCACTTCAGCAGCTCACCGTGGCATTCGTAGGTGGGCAGCGACACCTTGCGGATCTTGTTGCCGCTGAGCGTGGTGTGCACCAGCTGCGTGCGGATCTCCTTGTCGCGGATCTTCACCACGTACTCGTCGCCGGCGTAGGCCTTCTGCATCTCGGGCCACTGGCCCAGCAGCTTGGCGGCGGCCGGGTCCTGCTTCTGGGCCCGCTGATCGGCCAGGCGCAGCACGGTGTTCTTGGCGCCATCACGTGCTGAGTCGTCGTCGTGCAGCATCTGCGCGGTGGCCCGCAGCTGCTGCAGTTCACGCGCCAGCTTGGCCTGGGCGCGGGCGCGGGCCTTGTAGCCGCGCACGGTGTCGGTGATCTCGGCGAGATAGCGCGTGCGCGCGGCCGGCACCACCGGCGTCTGGTGGGTGCTGTGCTTGGTGTCGACCAGGGGCAGCCGGCCCTCGGTGACCGGCAGGCCCAGCGCGGCCAGGCGGGTCTTCAGCGCCTGGTAAAGCGCGGTCACGCCGTCGTCGTTGAAGCGGCTGGCCATGGTGCCGAACACCGGCATCTGGTCGGGCATCACGTTGAAGGCCTCACGGTTGCGCTGCACCTGCTTGGCCACGTCGCGCAGCGCGTCGGCGGCGCCCTTGCGGTCGAACTTGTTGATCGCCACGAACTCGGCGAAGTCGAGCATGTCGATCTTCTCGAGCTGGCTGGCGGCGCCGAACTCGGGTGTCATCACGTACATCGGCACGTCGACCAGCGGCACGATCGCCGCATCACCCTGGCCGATGCCCGAGGTCTCGACGATCACAAGGTCGAAGCCTGCCACCTTGGCGGCGGCCAGCACGTCGGGCAGCGCAGCCGACACTTCGCTGCCGGTGTCGCGGGTGGCCAGGCTGCGCATGAACACTCGGGCCCCTCGGTCGGCGGGTACGCCGCCCGATCCCCCAAGGGGATGCGGGCCGGCTTGGGGCGGCCCGGCGCTCGGCCCGCCCGCGCTGGCCTGGGACCATGGCCCAATGGCGTTCATGCGGATGCGGTCGCCCAGCAGGGCGCCGCCGCTCTTGCGGCGGCTGGGGTCGATCGAGATCACCGCGATGCGCAGCGCATCGCCCTGGTCCAGGCGGATGCGGCGGATCAGCTCGTCGGTCAGGCTGGACTTGCCGGCGCCGCCGGTGCCGGTGATGCCCAGCACCGGCGCCTTGGCGGTCTTGGCGGCGGCGTGCAGCTCGGCGACCAGGCCGGCATCGGCCTTGCCGTTCTCGAGCGCGGTGATCAACTGCGCCAGGGCGCGCCACGCGGCCTCGCTGTGGCCCTGGATCGCGGCCAGCGACTTGGGCGCGTAGCCGGTGATGTCGCGGTCGGCGCGCATCACCATCTCGCCGATCATGCCGGCCAGGCCCATGCGCTGGCCGTCCTCGGGGCTGAAGATGCGCACGCCGTGCCCGGCCAGCATCTTGATCTCCTCGGGCACGATCACCCCGCCGCCGCCGCCGAAGACCTGGATGTGCTCGCCGCCGCGCGCCTTCAACAGCTCGACCATGTAGCTGAAGTACTCGTTGTGGCCGCCCTGGTAGCTGCTGACGGCGATGCCTTGCACGTCTTCCTGCAGCGCGGCGGTGACCACCTCGTCGACCGAGCGGTTGTGGCCCAGGTGGATCACCTCGGCGCCCATGCCCTGCAGGATGCGGCGCATGATGTTGATGGCCGCGTCGTGGCCGTCGAACAGGCTGGCCGCGGTGACGAAGCGCACCTTGTGGGTCGGGCGGTAGTTGGCCAGGGCCTTGAATTCGGCGGACAGATCGGTCATGGGACAAGTCTCCATCGGGGAAAGGCGCGCCACGGCGCAGGGCATGGCGCCAGCAGGCGCCCAGTCTAGGGCCCCGGGGCGCGGCGCGCGATGGCGCAAACGCTCGGTGCCCTGACGTTATTTGCCAGAATCGGGCCATGCCCACCGCCACCGCCGCGCCCGACCGCAGTGTCTCGATCGCCTTCGTGCGCAGCGCCGTGCGGGTGCTCGACGCGGCGCAGCGCCAGGCCGTGCTGACCGAGGCGCAGATCGACGCGCCACTGCTGGCGCAGCCGGCGGCACGGGTGCCCGCGGCGGCCTTCGCCCGGCTGTGGATGGCGGTGGCGCGGGTGCTGGACGACGAGTTCTTCGGGCTGGATGCACGCCGCATGAAGGTGGGCACATTTGCCATGCTGTGCCATGCGCTGGTGGGCCAGGCCACGGTGGGCGCGGCGCTGCAGCAGGCGCTGCGGGGCTTCGGCCTGTTCTTCGACGACATCGCCGCCAGCCTGCGCACGGCCGGTGGCACCGCCACGCTGACGATCGACAACCGCATCGCCGCGGGGCGGCACGACGACGATGCCCGCGACGCCCGGCGTTTTGCCGACGAGACCCTGCTGGTGATGCTGCACGGCCTGCTGTGCTGGCTGGCCGGCCGGCGCGTGCCGCTGACCCGGCTGGATTGGGCGCACCCGATGCCGGCGCATGCCGACGAGTACCGGCGCATGTTCTCGCCGCTGCAGCGCTACGACGCGCCGGCCACCGCGGTGCTGTTCGATGCCCGGGTGCTGGCGGCGGCGGTGACGGTCAACGCCGCCAGCCTGAAGGCCTTTCTGCGCGATGCGCCGCAGTCGGTGTTCCTCAAGCAGGTGGTGCCTGCCGGCCTGGGCGACCGGGTGCGCCGGTTGTGCCGCGCCGCGCTCGACCGCGGCGACGCCGCGCCCACGCTGGCGCTGCTGGCCGAGACGCTGCGCCTGTCGCCCGCCACGCTGCGGCGCCGGCTGGAAGTTGAGGGCGCCAGCTGGGGCCATCTGAAGGACGAGGTGCGTCGCGACCTGGCGCTGCAGCTGCTGGCCGAAGGCGCGCTGAGCGTGGGCGACATCGCCGCGCGGCTGGGCTTCGACGACGCCAGCACCTTCTACCGCGCCTTCCGCAAGTGGACCGGCAGTGCGCCGGGCGCGTGGCGCAGCGCGGCGCGGGCTTCGGCGGCGGCTGGGTAGACTGGCGATGAATCAACTTTCGACGCGAGCGGCGGGCCGAGCGCCGGGCCGCCCCAAGCCGGACCGCATCCCCTCGGGGGATCGGCCGACGTACCCGTCGGACGAGGGGCACCAGTGAGCAAGGCCTTCACCAAGGAATCCGACGGCGACGACGACGATGAAGACGGCGGCGGCGGGCTGCCGCCGTTGCCGCCCGGCGGCAAGAATTACATCACCCCGGCCGGCTACCAGCGCCTGCGCGACGAGCTGATGAGCCTGATCGACGACGAGCGGCCCAAGATGGTCGAGACGGTGTCCTGGGCGGCCAAGAACGGCGACCGTTCGGAGAACGGCGACTACCTCTACGGCAAGAAGCGGCTGCGCGAGATCGACCGGCGCATCCGCTTCCTGACGCGCCGGCTCGACATCGCCGAGGTGGCCGATCCGTCGGCGCACCACGGCCACGACCAGATCTTCTTCGGCGCCACCGTCACCTATGCCAACAGCAAGGGCGAGCAGCGCACCATCACCATCAAGGGCATCGACGAGGCCGACAACCTGGCCGGCGAGGTGAGCTGGATCGCGCCGATCGCCCGCGCGCTGCTGAAGGCCCGCGAGGGCGACGAGGTGAAGCTGCAGACGCCTGGGGGCGTGGACGTGCTGGAGGTGCTGGCCGTGCACTACCCCGAGCCCGGACGTTGAACCGTCCCTGCGGACGGTTCATCGCCTGGCGAGGGCCCGAGTGCATGCTTGCGATCCGGCCGAGCCCAAGCCGGCGGCCTGACTCAAGGCTTGATGCGTGCCGCCCGCAGCACCGGTGGTGAGCGCTTGAGCGTGCGCAGCACGTCGGCCAGGTGCTGGCGGTCGCGCACGGCCAGCAGCAGGCGCAACTCGGCGGCATCGTCGTGCTGCTCGCTGTCCATCTCGATGTGGCTGATGTCGCCCTCGGCGGCGCTGATGGCCGCGGCGATCTGGGCCAGCGCGCCCTTGCCGTTCTTGACCAGCAGCTTGACGCTGGTCTCGAAGTTGCGCGTGGGCTGCTCGGCCCATTCGACGGCGATCCAGCGCTCGGGGTCGCGGTCGGCCAAGCGCTTGCCGACGCTGCAGTCGGCGGTGTGCACCAGCAGGCCCTCGCCGCGGCCCAGGTAGGCGCGGATCTCGTCGCCGGGGATCGGCCGGCAACAGGTGGCCAGCACCACCGACGCGCCCTCGGTGCCGTCGATCACCACGCCGGGCAGCGGCGTGGCGCTGTCCTCCATCACGCCGAACTTGTTGAGCGTCAGCGTCACCGCATCGGGGCGGGTGCCGCGCTCGGCCATCAGCTGCGCCAGGCGCTTGGCCACGATGGTGGCGATCTTGCGGCCCAGGCCGATGTCGACCAGCAGGTCGGCGCGGCTGCGGTTGCCGCTCCAGCGCGTGAGCTGCTGCCACAGCGCCTGCGCGGGCGCGTCGTCGAGCTCGGCCGAGGGCAGCAGCAGGCCTTCGGCGCGCAGCGCCTGGGCCAGCAGCTTCTCGCCCAGCCCGCGCGATTCCTCGTGCTCCATGGTCTTGAGGAAGTGGCGGATCTTGCTGCGTGCGCGGCCGGTGCGCACGAAGTTCAGCCAGCCCGGGTTGGGCCGCGCGCCGGGGGCGGTGACGATCTCGACCACGTCGCCGCTCTTCAGCTCGGTGCGCAGCGCCACCGGCTCGCCGTTGAGCTTGGCCGCCACGCAATGGTCGCCGACGTCGCTGTGGATGGCGTAGGCGAAGTCGACCGCGGTGGCGCCGCGCGGCAGCGCCAGGATCTTGCTCATCGGCGTGAACACGTACACCGCCTCGGGCACCAGGTCGATCTTGACGTGCTCGAGGAACTCGGCCGCGTCGCGCGTCTCGTCCTGGATGTCGAGCAGCGACTTCAGCCACATCGCGCCCAGGCGCTGCGCCTCGCCGGCGGCACTGCCGTTGCTGCTCTTGGGGTCGTGCTTGTAGAGCCAGTGCGCGGCGATGCCGGTCTCGGCCACCGCGTGCATCGGCTCGGTGCGGATCTGGAACTCGACCGCCGTGCCCAGCGGGCTGACCAGGGTGGTGTGCAGGCTCTGGTAGCCGTTGGCCTTGGGGATCGCGATGTAGTCCTTGAAGCGGCCCGGCACCGGCTTGTAGAGCTGGTGCAGGATGCCCAGCGCCAGGTAGCAGTCCATCAGGTGCGGCACCACGATGCGGAAGCCGAAGATGTCGTTGACCTGCGCAAAGCCGTCGTGCTTCTCGCGCATCTTGCGGTAGATGCTGTAGACGGTCTTCTCGCGCCCGGTCACCTGCACCTTGATCTTGTGGCTGGAGAAGGCCTTCTCCACCTCGGTGCGCACCCGGTCGACGATGTCGCGGCGGTAGCCGCGCGCGCGCTGCACCGCCTTGGCCAGGGCGGCATGGCGCCACGGGTACAGGTGCTCGAAGCTGAGCTCCTGCAACTCGCGGTAGATCATGTTCAGGCCCAGCCGGTGGGCGATGGGCGCGTAGATGTCCAGCGTCTCGCGGGCGATGCGGCCGCGCTTGTTGGCCGGCATCGCCGACATGGTGCGCATGTTGTGCAGCCGGTCGGCCAGCTTGACCAGGATGACGCGCACGTCGCGCGCCATCGCCAGCAGCATCTTGCGGAAGGATTCGGCCTGGCCTTCCTCGCGGGTGGAGAACTGCAGCTTGTCGAGCTTGGTCAGCCCGTCCACCAGCTCGGCGGTGGGCGCGCCGAACTTCTCGATCAGCTCCACCTTGGTGATGCCGCAGTCCTCCATCGCGTCGTGCATCAGCGCGGCCATCAGCGCCTGCGCATCGAGGTGCCAGTCGGCCACCAGGCCGGCGACTGCCAGCGGGTGCGTGATGTAGGGCTCGCCGCTGGCGCGGAACTGGCCCAGATGCGCCTCGTCGGCGAACTTGTAGGCCTCGCGGATCAGCTTGAGATCGGCCTTGCCGAGGTACGCCAGCTTGTCGCTGAGCGCCGCGAAGGTGGTGACCTCGTCCTTGGCCGACGGCCCCGGCGCGGTGTTGCGCGACTTCGCCTGCAGCACGGCGGGCAGCAGCAGTTCGGCGGCGAAGGATCGGATGCCCATGCCCGAATTTAGCCTGCTTTGCCTCGGGCCATCGCCACAACGACAAAGGGCGCCCGAAGGCGCCCTGTCTGCAGCGGCGGCGTGGGGCTTTACAGCGGCACGCGGCGCAGCATCTCGATGCCGATCTCGCCGGCGGCGATCTCGCGCAGCGCGGTCACGCCGGGCTTGTTCTTGCTCTCGATCTTGGGCGCGTGGCCCTGGCTCAGCATACGGGCGCGGTAGGTGGCGGCCAGCACCAGCTGGAAGCGGTTGGGGATCTTGGTCAGGCAGTCTTCGACGGTGATGCGGGCCATGGGCTTGCCTTCGTAGGGGTGGGGGTCAGATCAGCTCGAGTGCCGCAAACACCTGCGACTTGTTGCGCAGTTGCGCCGCGTAACGCAGGCGCTGGGAGTGCACGACGGTCTTCAGGTCGAAGAGCGCCGTCTCGAATAAACCATTGATTATAACGAAATCGAAATGCCGCGCCTGCGCCACCTCGATGCGCGCATTCACCATGCGGCGCTCGATCACCTCGGGGCCGTCCTCGCCACGGCGCGTCAGGCGCTGGCGCAGCTCGGCCCAGCTGGGCGGCAGGATGAAGATCAGCACCGCATGGGCAAAGATCTGCTTGATCTGCAGCGCGCCTTGCCAGTCGATCTCGAGCACCACGTCCTCGCCATGCGCCAGGCGGTGCTCGATGGCGCGGCGCGAGGTGCCGTACAGGTTGCCGTGCACCTCGGCCCATTCGAAGAAATCGCCCTGCGCCGCCATCTGGCGGAACTCGGGCTCCTCGATGAACCAGTACTCGCGGCCGTGCTGCTCCTGACCGCGCGGTTTGCGGGTGGTGTGAGAGACCGAGACGGTGAGGTGGGAGTCGAGTTCCAGCAAGGCCTTGACCAGGCTGGACTTGCCAGCGCCGCTGGGCGCGGCGACGACGAACAGGTTGCCGGGGGTGTCCATCGGGCTGCATTTTCGCTCAGCGCAGGACCTGCTCGATCGGCATCGGTGGCGGCGGTGGTCGTGCGGGCGGCGTTCAAGCCCCAAAAGCCTGTTGACATGCAACATAGTTCCTGTAAAACTATCAGCACACTGATCATCAGCAAGCAACTTTAGGGGCGCACATGAACGCAACACAGTCGACAACTTCATCGGACCTGCCGGTCCTGGTGGCCGGTGGCGGCATCGGCGGGCTGGCTGCGGCGCTGGCGCTGGTGCGCCAGGGTTTCCGGGTCAAGGTGCTGGAGCAGGCGCCCGAGATCGGCGAGATCGGCGCCGGCATCCAGCTGGGCCCCAACGCCTTCCATGCCTTCGACGCACTGGGCATCGGCGACAAGGCCCGGGCCCGGGCCGTCTACACCGACTACATGGTGATGCACGACGCGCTGGACGAGTACCAGGTCGGCAAGATCCCGACGGGCGAGGCCTTCCGCCAGCGCTTCGGCAACCCCTACGCGGTGATCCACCGGGTCGACGTGCACCTGTCGCTGCTCGAGGGCGCGCAGGAGACCGGCCGCGTCGAGTTCCTCACCTCCACCCGGGCCGAGCGCATCGAGCAGGACGCCAGCGGCGTCACCGTGTTCGACCAGCAGGGCACGGCCCACCGCGGCCAGGCGCTGATCGGCGCCGATGGCGTGAAGTCGGTGGTGCGCCAGCAGTTCGTCGGTGATCCGGCGCGCGTGACCGGCCATGTGGTCTACCGCGCGGTGGTCGACAAGAAGGACTTCCCCGAAAACCTGCAGTGGAATGCCGCCAGCATCTGGGTGGGCCCCAACTGCCACCTGGTGCACTACCCGCTGCGTGGCGGCGAGCAGTACAACGTGGTGGTCACCTTCCACAGCCGCCAGCAAGAAGAGTGGGGCGTCACCGAAGGCAGCAAGGAGGAGGTGCAGAGCTACTTCCAGGGCATCTGCCCCAAGGCGCGCCAGCTGATCGACCTGCCCAAGAGCTGGAAGCGCTGGGCCACCGCCGACCGCGAGCCGATAGGCCAGTGGACCTACGGCCGGGTCACGCTGCTGGGCGATGCCGCGCACCCGACCACCCAGTACATGGCCCAGGGCGCCTGCATGGCGATGGAAGACGCGGTGACGCTGGGCGAGGCGCTGCGCGTCAATGCCAACGACTGGACGAAAGCGCTGGACCTGTACCAGCGCTCACGCGTGTCGCGCACCGCGCGCATCGTGCTCAGCTCGCGCGAGATGGGCCGCATCTACCACGCCAAGGGCGTGGAGCGGCTGGTGCGCAACGACCTCTGGCGCGGCCGCACGCCCGAGCGCTTCTACGATGCGATGGAATGGCTGTACGGCTGGAACGTCAATAACTGTCTCACCCCCGATGCGGCCTGACGGCCGCCTCCCCCTCAAGGGGGCCACCCCAGCGGCCCGGCAGAGCCGGATCCGCGGCGTGCGCTTGCTGAACTTCATCGGAGCACTTTGATGCATGACCTCGGACGACTCGAAGACCTGCCCGCCGACTACCTGGCTGAGCTGAAGGCGCTGAACCTGGTGCCGTTGTGGCCCAGCCTGCGCGCGGTGCTGCCGCCGGGCAAGCCGCGGCCGAATACGCGCGCCACGTTCTGGTCCTACCGGGCATTGAAGCCGCTGCTGCTGAAGGCCGGCGAGCTGACGCCCATCGAGAAGGCCGAGCGCCGCGTGCTGGTGCTGGCCAACCCCGGCCACGGCCTCGAGAACATGAAGGCCAGCGCCGCGATGTACCTGGGCATGCAGCTGCTGCTGCCCGGCGAGTGGGCGCCGTCGCACCGCCACACGCCCAACGCCGTGCGCATGGTGGTCGAGGGCGAGGGCGCCTGGACCACGGTGGACGGCGAGAGGTGCCCGATGTCGCGTGGTGACCTGATCCTCACGCCCACCGGCCTGTGGCACGAGCATGGCCACGACGGCAACCAGCCGGTGGTGTGGCTCGACGTGCTGGACCTGCCGCTGGTCTACTACATGGAGGCCAGCTACCACGTCAACGGCCAGCGCCAGACCCAGCTGCCCGGCCGCGGCGACCGCGCCTACCTGGGTGGCGGCATGGTGCCCACGCCGGTGTTTCACCGCTCGGGCAAGGCCTACCCGATGCTGCGTTATCCCTGGGCGCAGGCGCGCGCCGCACTCGAGGCACTGGCCACCGACCGCCCCGACCTGGAGGCGGTGCAGATCACTTACGTCAACCCCGAGACCGGCGCCGATGCCCAGAACATCCTCGGCTTCTATGCGCTGATGCTGCGCCCGGGCCAGACGCTGCAGTTGCCGGCGCGTTCGCCCGCGTCGGTGTTCCACCTGATCGAGGGTGGCGTCGAGGTGGCCATCGAGGAGCAGCGCTTCACGCTGGCCGAGGCCGACACCTGCTGCGCACCCGGCTACACGCCGATCACGCTGCGCAACGCGTCGGCCACCGCGCCGTGTTTCGTCTTCATCGCCGACGAGGCGCCGCTGCACCGCAAGCTGGGCGTCTACGAAGTGCGCGAGGCAGGCGGCCAGTAGCCGCTTCGCCCACCTGAATCTCCCGCCTGAAAACCGGGCGGCCCGCGGGCCGTCCCGCTACGCCATTGCCTGCACACAAGGATCTGTCATGACCACCTACCTCTGGAACCCGCCCGCCGTTCAATCGCTGCCCGTGCGCGGCAAGGCCGAGCGCCTGCCGATCAACCGCCTGTTCTTCGTCGGCCGCAACTACCACGCGCATGCGGTGGAGATGGGCAAGCCGGTGGACAAGTCGGTCGAGCGGCCGTTCTATTTCACCAAGGCGCCGCAGACACTGACCGCATCGGGTGCCACCGTGGCCTACCCGCCCGAGACCAGGAACTTCCACTTCGAGATGGAACTGGTGGTGGCGATCGGTGCACCCGGCTTTCGCGTCAAGGCCGAGGACGCGCACCAGATCATCTACGGCTATGCCGCCGGCCTGGACATGACCCGTCGCGACCTGCAACTGGTGGCACGTGACAAGGGCCGCCCCTGGGACCTGGGCAAGGACGTGGAGCAGTCGTCGGTGTGCAGCGAGATCGTGCCGATGCCCGGCGTGGTGATCGAGCAGGGCGAGATCACGCTGGCCGTCAACGGGGTGACCCGGCAGCAGTCCAACGTCGACAAGCTGATCTGGAACATCCGCGAAATCATCGCCGACCTGTCGCTGTTCTACCACCTGCAGCCCGGCGACCTGATCTACACCGGCACCCCCGAAGGCGTGGGCGCGGTGCTGTCGGGCGACCACATCACCGGCCATGTGGCTGGCGTGGGCGAGGTCGTGCTGCAGGTCGGCGCCGCCGAGTAAGCACCGCACAGCGCCGCATCGGGGAGACAAGACATGACATCGAAACATCCGCCCAGCGCCGAAGCCCGGCGCCTGCGCACCGTGATCTGGGTCGTGGCGCTGGCCACGGTCGGACTCATCTTCGACGGCTACGACCTGGTGGTCTACGGCGCGGTCGTCTCGACCTTTCTGCGCGATCCGTCGCACATCGGCCACGTCACCCCGGCCATCGCCGGGTTGCTGGGCAGCTATGCGCTGGTCGGCGTGATGGTCGGGGCCCTGCTCGCCGGCCTGGTCGGCGACATGCTCGGCCGCCGCAAGGTGATGCTCATCGCCTACGCCTGGTTCTCGGTGGGGATGGCGTTGACGGCCATGGCGACGACATCGGCCGCCTTCGGCTGGCTGCGCTTCGGCACCGGCCTGGGCATCGGTGCGCTGCTTGCCACGACGGCGGCGCTGGTCTCGGAATACGCGCCGCCAGGCCGGAAGAACACGATCAACGCGATCACCAACGGCGGCATCCCGCTCGGCAGCCTGCTGGCCGCCGTGCTCGCGATCCTGCTGATGCAGCACATCGGCTGGCGCGGCATGTTCTGGATCGGCGCGCTGCCCATCGTCACGCTGCTGCCGCTCGCGTACTTCAAGATGCCGGAGTCGATCGCCTGGCTGGTGTCGCGTGGCCGGATGGACGAGGCCCGTGCGATGTCCGAGCGCACCGGCGTGCCGATGCCCGAAGCGGTGCCCGCCAGCCTGCAGGCCAACCTCCCGGCGGGCACGGGCAAGGTCGGATTTGCCGGGCTGTTCAGCAGCCACTACCTGTTGCCGACGGTCGTGCTCGGGCTGATGAGCGCCACCGGGCTGATGCTGGTGTACTCGCTCAACACCTGGCTGCCCGAGATCATGTTGCGCGCCGGCTTCAACGCGAAGGGCTCGCTGTCGTTCCTGGCGGTGCTCAACGGCGGCTCGCTGTTCGGCGCGCTGGCGGCGTCGCGCGCCGCCGACCACTTCGGCCCCAAGCCGGTCGTCGCCGCCTGCTTCGCCACCGGCGCCGTGGCGTTGGTGCTGCTGACGCTGGGTTTCCCGCTGGCCGGGTTGCTGGCCATCGTCGCGGTCGTCGGCCTGGGCACCAGCGGCACACAGACGCTGATCTACGGCTTCGTCGCCAACTACTACCGCACCAACGTGCGCGCGGCCGGCGTGGCCTGGTGTGCCGGCTTCGGCCGCCTCGGCGGCATCGGCGGGCCGATGCTGGGCAGCACGATGATCGGTGCGGGCTTCGTGCTGGACGCGATCTTCTACGTGCTGGCGGGCCTGGGACTGCTGGGCATGCTGCTGACGCTGCTGGTGCCGATGGCGCGCGCCCAGATCGAGCAGCGCGGCCAGCCCCAGCCCCAGCCCCAGCCGGCGCCTGCCGCCGCCCCGATGGCGCCACTGCGGCGCGCGGCCTGATGCGGCGGCCGGCATCCGGGACACAGGACGCGTCATGAAGCTCTACAGCTTTTTCCGCAGCGGTACCTCGCACCGGCTGCGCATCGCGCTCCAGCTCAAGGGCCTGGCCTGCGACTACGAGGCGGTCGACCTGCGCCGCGAGCAGCACCTGGGCGCCGCCTACAAGGCGGTCCATCCGCAAGGCCTGGTGCCGGCGCTGCAGACCGACGGCGACGACGGCCTGCTGATCCAGTCGCCGGCCATCATCGAATGGCTGGAAGAGCGCCACCCCCAGCCGCCGCTGCTGCCGACGGACCCGGCTGGCCGCGCCCGGGTGCGCGCACTGGCGGCCATCGTCGGCTGCGACATCCACCCGGTCAACAACCGGCGCATCCTGGAAGCGCTGCGCCATGACTTCGGCGCCGACGAGGCGGCCGTCCAGCGCTGGTGCACGACCTGGATCGTCGCCGGCTTCGACGCCATCGAGGCCCTGCTGGCCGCCGATGCGCAGCGGGGCGACTTCTGCTTCGGCCACACGCCGACGCTGGCCGACGTCTACCTGGTGCCGCAGGTCGAGAGCGCACGTCGCTTCCAGGTCGACCTCAGCCGCTGGCCGCTGATCGGCGCGGTCGACGCTGCCTGCGCGCGGCTGGCCGCCTTTCGCGATGCGGCGCCGGCGGTGCAGCCCGACGCGGCCTGAGCACACGGCCCGCAGGGCCTGGGCCCGAGGGCCAGGGCAGCCTGCCCCGGGGCTAACGCCGCCGCAGCACCTGCTCGGCGATCTGCAGCAGGCGGTCGCGCACGGCCACCAGCTTGATGCGGTCGTCGACCAGCCACTGCAGCATCACGCCGCGCATCGCGCCCAGCAGGATCACCGCCGAGACGGCGGGGTCGGTGTCGGCGGCGATCTCGCCCTGCTCGATGCCGATGCGGATGTGCTGCTCGAACCAGGCCAGCGCATCGCGGTTGTAGGCCGCCACCTCGTCGCGCAGCTCGGAGGTGGGCTCCATGCAGCTCTCGGTCATCATCACCAGCAGCGCGCGGGTGGCGGTGAAGGCCTCTCCCTTGCGGCTGAAGTAGAAGTGGATGTTGCCCAGCACGGACTCCAGGCCGGGCTTGAGCGCCGGGCCCTGCTTGCGCTGCTGGCCGAAGCGCTCGCCGATGTAGCCGGCCAGCGCATGCACCAGCCCGGCCTTGCTGCCGAAGCGGTGCGCCGGCAGGCCGCGGCTGTAGCCGGCCGCCTCGCCCACCTCGGCCAGCGTCATGCGCACCGAGCCGCGCTTGGCCACGATCTCCAGCGCCGCTTCCAGCAGGCGCTGCTCGGCCTCTTCGCGCCGCGCGGCCTGGGTGCGGCGTGGCGACTGCGCTGCTGCTGCGGCCACGCTGCCAGCAGACGCCGCGGAGCCGGCTTTGCCGGTCCGCTGGCGTCGCCCCCCTGGGGGGGAGGCGGCCGCAGGCCGCTGCGGGGGGGGCTGGGTCACTCGGGTTTGATGCCGGCGGTGTCGGCCACGCGCTTGAAGCGCTGGTACTCGCGCAGCTGGAACTCGCCCAGCGCCTTCGGCCCCATCATCATCGCGGCCGACGGCAGCGTGGCGTGGTAGGCCTTGCCCGCGTCCGAGGTCATGATCTTCTGCATCGCGGCGGCGAGCTTGTCGACCACGTCGTCGGGCGTTTCGGCGCGCACGAAGAAGGCCGACCACACGGCGGTCTCGAAGTCGGGGAAGCCACTCTCCTTCATCGTCGGGATGTCGGGAAACTTGGCTTCACGCTGGCCGGCGGTGATGGCCAGCACGCGCAGGCGCCCGCCCTTGAGCAGCTCGATGGTGCCGGTGAAGTCGATCACGCCCACCTCCAGCGAGCCGCCCACCACGTCGGTCAGCATCTGCGCGCCGCCCTTGTAGGGGATGTGCGTCACCGGCAGGCCGCTGGCGGTGCCCAGCCAGGCCGCCACCAGCTGGTAGCCGGCCGAGTAGTTGCCCAGCTGCAGCGGGCGGTTCTCCTTCTTGGCGGCGGCCACCAGGTCGCCCACCGTCTTGTAGGGCGAGTCGGCCTTGACGGTGAAGGCCACCGGGCTGATGGCGATGCCGTACAGCGGGCGCAGGTCCTTGAACGGGTCGTAGGGCAGGTTCTTGATCGTGATGGCGTTGACCACCGCGGGCGAATTGCTGCCCATCAGGATGGTGTGGCCGTCGGCCGGCGCCTGGCGCGTGGCCTGCACCGCCACCACGCCGCTGCCGCCGGGGCGGTTCTCGACCGTCACCGTCTGGTTGAACAGCTTGCCCAGCTGCTCGCCGTAGAAGCGCGACGACGAGTCGGCGCCGCTGCCGGCGGTGAAGGGCACCAGCACCTTCATCGGCTTGCTGGGAAAGCTGGCCGCCGTCTGGGCCAGCGTGGCCGAGGACAGCGCAGCCAGCAGGGTGGCCAGCAGCAGGGGTTTGAGCAGTCTCATGGGCTTGTCTCCGTCGTTGAAATGATGTGCTGCGCGAGCAGCGTCTGGATCTCGGCCTCGGAAAGCCCGGCCTCCCGCAGCACCGCCGCGCTGTGCTGGCCCAGCGTGGGCGCGGGCAGCGCCAGCTCGGCGGGGGTGCGCGCAAACAGCGTGGACGGCCGCACCGCGACGATGGGGCCCACGCTGGGATGCACCTGCGGCTGGAACAGCCCCACCGCCTGCAGGTGCGGATGGTCGGGCAGCTCGTCGATGCGGTGGATGCGGGTGGCCGGGATGTCGAGCTCGCGGCACAGCGCCAGCAGCTCGTCGGTGCCCAGCGTGCGGGTGATCGCGGTCATGTCGGCGTACAGCTCCTTGACGCGCGCATTGCGGGCGTGGCGGTCGTCGACCGCGTACTTCTCGCTCAGGTCGGGGCGGCCCACGCGCTCGAAGAACTTGCGCCAGTGCTCGCCGGTGTAGGGCAGCAGCGCGACATGGCCGTCGCGCGTGGGCGCCGGCTTGCGCCCGCCCGCCAGCAGGCGGGCATAACCCGCCGGGCCCAGCGGCGGGTCGTAGCTGAGGCCGCCCAGGTGCTCGGCCAGCGTGAAGGCCACCATGGTCTCGAACATCGGCACCTCGACGAACTGGCCCTGGCCACTCTGCGTGCGCTCGAACAGCGCCGCCAGCACGGCATTGGCCAGTGCCAGGCCGGTGGTCTTGTCGGCGATCAGCGAGGGCACGTAGCCGGGCTCGCCGCTCTCGTTGCCGATCAGCCCGGCCAGGCCGCAGGCGGCCTGGATCACGTCGTCGAAGGCGGGCTTGCCGGCATCGGGCCCCGCCTCGCCGAAGCCGGTGGCCACGCAATAGACCAACCGCGGGTTGATCGCCGCGCAGGCCGCGTGGCCCAGGCCCAGCCGTTCGATCGCGGCGGTGCGCATGTTGTGCACCAGCACATCCACCGTGGGCAGCAGGCGCTGCAGCGCGGCCACGCCTTCGGGGCGTTTCAGGTCGATCGCCAGCGAGCGCTTGTTGCGGTTGATCGCCAGGAAGATCGAGCTCAGGCCGCGCACCCGCGACACGCCGTTGGCGCGCATCAGGTCGCCCTCGGGCGGCTCGACCTTGATCACGTCGGCGCCGTAGTCGCCCAGGATCTGGGTGGCCAGCGGGCCCAGCACCACGGCGGTGAGGTCGAGCACACGCACGCCGGCCAGCGGCCCGGTGCGGCGGGGGGCAGCGACGTCACGGCCACCGGGCGTGGGCGGCGTGGTGGCGGTGGCGGTGG
>JAURXG010000399.1 GCA_030654555.1 Aquabacterium sp. | reverse complement strand
CACGTGCGGGGTCACGTTGTCGGGTTCGCGCATGTGTTGCTGGCGGGCCTGCGTCGTGAAGTACTGGATCACGCGGCGGGCGATGGAGGGCGACAGCGGGGGCTCACCCTGGCTGATGCGCTGCAGCTGCTCTGTGATCGGCTCGCGCGACTGTTCCTTCAGGATGTAGCCGTAGGCGCCGGCCTGCAGCGCCGGGAACAGGTGCTCGTCGTCGTCGTGGATGGTGACCACCACGCTCTGCGCGTCGGGCTGCACGTCGCGCAGCTTGGCCACCACGTCGGTGCCGCTGCCATCGGGCAGGCCCAGGTCGCACAGCGCCAGGTCGAAGCGCACCGACTGCACCTGCAGCAGCGCATCCTGCACGCGCGAGCATTCGGTGATGCGCGCGTTGGGAAAGACCTGGAGCACCAGGCTCTTGAGCCAGGAGCGGATCTCGGGCAGGTCTTCTAGCAGCAGGATGTTGTTCATCGAAAGCAGTCCGTCGGGGCATCAAGACGATGCGCCGATTGATACTAGCAGCGGCCTAGTGCGCTGTGGTGTGCCGCTCGAGCGGCAGCGTGAGGCGTATCACGGTTCCGTAGCCTGGGCCCGATTCGACCAGGCATTGCCCCTGCAACTGCTTGGCGCGGCCCTTCATGCTGGCCATGCCGTGGCCCTTGTCGAGCCGGCCGTCCAGCTCGGTGGGGATGCCCTTGCCGTTGTCCTGGATCACCAGCTGGAAGTCGCCGTTGGCGATGGTGCAGCGCACCGAGCACTGCGATGCGCCGCTGTGCTTGATGATGTTGCTCACGGCCTCGCGCAGGATGCGCGTGGTCTGCACATAGGCGCGCGACGACAGCGTCTGTGGCACGTCCTCGTCGTGCGGCGCGCTCCACTCGCCCTGCACGCCCGACTGGGCCAGCCGCGACACCACCTCGGCACGCCAGTCGCCCAGCGCGTCGAGCAGCTTCACCGGCTTGCCGGTGAGGCCACGCACCGACAGCCGCATCTCCTCGAGCGCCTCGCGCGCCAGCTGGCTGATGCGCTCGTTGTCGCTGGTGTGCACGATGGTCAGCAGCTTGGCGCCCAGGTCGTCGTGCAGGTCGGCGGCGATGCGCTTGCGCTCGCGCTCGGTGACCTGCTCGACCTTCAGCTCGGAGAGCTGCGCGAAGTTGCGTTCGATCTGCGCAGTGGCCTCGCGGATGCGCACCTCCAGCTCGGCGCGGTGCTGCTCGGCGGTCTGGAAGGCGCGGCCGTACTGCTGCACCAGGCGCAGGCCCAGTGCCAGGAAGCCCAGCGCCGGCAGCAGCTGCGCCACATGCAGCACCCGGCTGTCCAGCGCCCAGCCCTGGGCGGCGATCTCCAGCGCCAGCGACACCCCGACCACGCCCAGCAGCGTGGCCATCGGCCACAGCTGGCGGCTGCGCTGGCGGCGTGCCTCGAGCAGGTAGAACACCACCGCGGCCGCCACCTGCACGGTCAGCACCACGAACCAGATCGAGGCCACCGCATACAGCCGCGACTCGCCGGCGACCAGCAGCGTGGCCGGCATCAAGGCGCACTGCGCGGGCAAGGCGAAGTCCAGCCAGCGCAGGCGGCGCCCGGCATAACGCATCAGGAACTGCACCGCCGCCAGCGTGATGAAGGACATCAGCGCGGCCAGCGCCAGCTCGGTGACGTGGTTGGGCACCGGCAGGTCGGACGCCCACAGCCGCGCCAGCAGCAGCGACCAGCCCAGCATCAGCGCGCCGAAGTAGGCCAGGTAACTCTGCTCGCGGTGGAACCAGCCCATCACGAACATGAAGCTGCCCATCAGCACCAGCGCGCCGCTCAGCACCTCGGGCAGGCGCACGGCAAACGCCGAGCGCCGCGCATGGTGGGCGGCCATGGTGTCGTAGGCGCCGAACTCGACCACCGACAGGCCGCCGGCGCGCTGGCGTGAACTGACCTCGGCCCGCGCATAACCCCGGATGCGCAGGTCCAGCTGGTTGTCGCCGGCCTGCATCAGCGCGGCGGGCAGGGCCACCAGCTGGGGCCGATGGCAGTTGCGCGACACCGGCTCGTCGAAGCGGCCGCCGTCGTGCACCAGGTGGCCGTTCAGCCGCACCTGCAGCACGCTGCAGGCCCGCTCCACGTACAGGCCGTAGAGGGCCGGTGCCGGGTCGGTGGCGCCGGGCGAGGGCAGCGCGAGGCGGTACCACATCACGCCGCCGCGATCGGGCCGGCGGTCGGCCCAGTCGTCGGGCAGCGTGACGGGGGCCGCACCGGCCCAGGGCGGCGGCCGGCCGCCGACTTCGGCGGTGGCCAGCGCCTGGGTCAGCACCTGCACCGGCGTGGCCGCCCCGGCAGGCGTGGTCAGCGCGGACAGCAGCCCGAGCAGCCCGAGCAGCCAGCACGCCAGTCGGCGCAACAAAGGGGTGCGGGGCAGCGGGCGTTTCGGCATGGCCGACGATTGTGCGGGATGCGGGCCCAGCCCAATCGTCGGAGAATCCGCGCCATCCGCCCTCTTGTTGCGCGCCCGCCGGCGCGGCCCTCCGTGATCCTCCGCCACGTCTTCGACCCCATCGACAACACCCGATTGGCCCATCTGTGCGGTGCGTTCGACGAGCACCTGCGCGCCATCGAGGCGGCGCTGGCGGTGCGCATCAGCCGGCGCGAGGGCGCGTTCCAGGTCGAGGGCGGCCGCCCCCACGCGGCGCGCGCGCTGGCGCTGCTGGAGATGCTCTACGAGCGCGCCGGCCGGCCCATCCCCGCCGAGATGCTGCAGCTGGCGCTGGTCGAGGCCTGCGGCACGCTGACCCTGGCCGCGCCCGAGGCCCAGAGCCTGCCGCCGGGTGCCGACGGCATCGTGCTGCACACGCGGCGCAGCGACCTGCGCGGGCGCACCCGCAACCAGGTGCAGTACCTGCACAACATCCTGAGCCAAGACATCACCTTCGGCATCGGGCCGGCGGGCACCGGCAAGACCTTCCTGGCGGTGGCCTGCGCGGTCGATGCGCTCGAGCGCAGCGGCGTGCAGCGCATCGTGCTCACCCGCCCGGCGGTGGAGGCGGGCGAGCGGCTGGGCTTCCTGCCCGGGGACCTGGCGCAGAAGGTCGACCCGTACCTGCGCCCGCTCTACGACGCGCTCTACGACCTGATGGGCTTCGACCGCGTGCAGGCGGCCTTCGACAAGGGCCTGCTCGAGATCGCACCGCTGGCCTTCATGCGCGGGCGCACGCTGCACCATTCGTTCGTCATCCTCGTCGAGGCGCAGAACACCACGCCCGAGCAGATGAAGATGTTCCTCACCCGCATCGGCTTCGGTTCGCGCGCGGTGGTCACCGGCGATGTCAGCCAGGTCGATCTGCCGCGCGGCGCGGGCAGTGGGCTGATCGACGCGGCCGGCGTGCTGGC
>JAURXG010000384.1 GCA_030654555.1 Aquabacterium sp. | reverse complement strand
TGTACTCGGGGTCGCCGATCATCTCGTTGAGCTGGGCGATCCAGCCCACGGTGCGGGCCAGCGCGAAGATCGCGGTGAACAGGCTCACCGGAATGCCGATGGCGCGCTGCACGATGCCCGAGTAGAAATCGACGTTCGGGTAGAGCTTGCGCGAGACGAAGTAGTCGTCCTCCAGCGCGATCTTCTCCAGCGCCATCGCCAGCTTGAACAGCGGATCGTTTTCCAGGCCCAGTTCGGCCAGTACTTCATTGCAGGTTTCCTGCATGAGCTTCGCGCGCGGGTCGTAGTTCTTGTAGACCCGGTGGCCGAAGCCCATCAGCTTGACGCTGCTGTTCTTGTCCTTCACCTGCTTGATGAACTCGCCGATCTTCTCGACGCCGCCCATCTGCTGGATGTCGCCCAGCATGTTCAGGCAGGCCTCGTTGGCGCCACCGTGCGCGGGGCCCCACAGGCAGGCCACGCCCGCGGCGATGGCCGCGAACGGGTTGGTGCCCGACGAGCCGCACAGCCGCACCGTCGAGGTGCTGGCGTTCTGCTCGTGGTCGGCGTGCAGGATGAAGATGCGGTCGAGCGCCCGTTCGATCACCGGGTTCACCACGTAGTCCTCGCAGGGCGTGGCGAACATCATGTGCATGAAGTTGCCGGCGTAGCTGAGCTTGTTCTTCGGGTACATGTACGGCTGGCCGGCCGAGTACTTGTAGGCCATCGCCACCAGCGTGGGCATCTTGGCGATCAGGCGGATCGCCGCGATCTCGCGGTGCTGCGGGTTGTTGATGTCGGTGCTGTCGTGATAGAAGGCCGACAGCGCGCCCACCAGGCCGGTCATCACCGCCATCGGGTGGGCATCACGCCGGAACCCGCGCAGGAAGAACTGCATCTGCTCGTTGACCATGGTGTGGTTGGTCACGCGGGCGGTGAATTCGGTCTTCTGCGTGGCGTTGGGCAGATCGCCGTACAGCAGCAGGTGGCAGGTCTCGAGGAAGTCGCAGTTCACCGCCAACTGCTCGATCGGGTAGCCGCGGTACAGCAGCTCGCCCTTGTCGCCATCGATGTAGGTGATGGTCGAGTTGCACGACGCGGTGCTCAGGAAGCCCGGGTCGTAGGTGAACTTGCCGGTCTGGCCGTAGAGCTTGCGGATGTCGATCACATCCGGGCCGATGCTGCCCTTGTAGATCGGCAGATCCATGCTGGGGCTGCCGTCAGAGAACGACAGGGTGGCTTTCACGTCAGACGGGGTCATGGGACTTTCCCTTTCTAGGTCAGGTTCAACGCGGGCGGCAGATCTCTTGCACGCAACATGCCAAGCACCTCGATCACTTCGGGGCGGGCCAGCTCGGCATCGGGCTCACGGCGGGCGAGCAGGAGTTCCAGCAAATCGTTATCGGCCAGGTCCATCAAGGCCTGAAGCCCATCGGCATGCCGCACCGTCAGGCCGGTCTCGTGGCGCTTGAAGAAGCGCTCGACGAACAGGTCGTTCTCGAGCAGCCCACGGCGGCAGCGCCAGCGCAGCCGGCTGAGCTCACGCTCGCCGATCAGGTCGGCCGGCGCAAGCGGCAGCCGCAGATCCGGCTCCGCCGGGCTGCCGCCTGCGCCCCCCTGCGGGGGCGCGCCGAAGGCGCTGCGGGGGGCGGTCATATCGCGCGACGCACCATCAGTTCCTTGATCTTGCCGATGGCCTTGGTGGGGTTCAGGCCCTTGGGGCAGACGTCCACGCAGTTCATGATGGTGTGGCAGCGGAATAAGCGGTA
>JAURXG010000377.1 GCA_030654555.1 Aquabacterium sp. | reverse complement strand
CAGGCGGCGAACAGCGCGTCGGCGTGCTTGCCATGCTCCCACTTGATGGCGTCGTAGGCCGGCTTGAAGCTGTGGCCCACCACCCGCGGGTGGTGGTGCAGCACCTGGTGGTAGAAGTCGCGCCAGATCAGCTCCGACAGCCACACCTCGGCGCCGCGTGATCCGCCCTGCATGCGCTGCCAGGCCTCGCGCGCCAGCCGGCGGATCGACACCGTGCCGAAGCGCAGGTGGGTGCTCAGGTAGCTGGGGCCCTTGACGGCCGGAAAGTTGCGGCTGCGTTCGTAGTCGTCGATGCGGTCGAGGAAGTCGTCCAGCAGCTCGTGCGCGCCGGTGCTGCCGGTGGGCAGCTTGAGCTGGTGCAGGTTGGTCGGCCCGAAGCCGATCTGCGCCAGCGTTGGCACGCCGCTGCCCAGGCCGGCGGGCACCGGCGCCAGCGCGCGGGCATGCCGGGCCACCGGGTAGCCCTTGAGGTAGTACGGCGTCAGCTTCTTCAGCCAGGCGTTCTTGTACGGCGTGAACACGCTGTAGGGGCTGCCGGTGGCGGTGAGCACCTCGTCGCGCTCGAACACCACATGGTCCTTGCCGGTATGCAGCGCGATGCCGGCATCGGCCAGCGCGCCGCGCACCTTGGCGTCGCGCGCCAGCGCGTCGGGCTCGTCGTCGTGGTTGGCGTAGACCGCCTGCACGCCCAGCTGGCGCGCCAGCGCCGGCAGCACCCCCCGCGCATCGCCCTGGCGCACGATCAGGCCCACGCCCTCGACGCCATGCGCCAGGCCCAGGCTGCGCAGCTGGGCGTCCAGGTCGGCCAGGCTGTCGCGGATGAACTCCACGCGCCGGTCGGCACGCGGCAGCGCGTCGAGGATCGTGGTGTCGAAGACGAAGGCGCACCACACCTGGCGCGCGGCCTTCAGCGCATGGAACAGCGCCGCGTGGTCGTCGCAGCGCAGGTCACGCCGGAACCACACCAGCGCGCCGGCAAAGGCCGGGCCGTGGGCATGCGGATGGGGCGTCGGGTGGGCGGTCGGGTGGGGCATGGCATCGGGCACCGGCGGCAGTGTCGGCGATCATTAGAATCGTTGCATGCCCTCGGATCGCATGAACCTGACCAACCAGTTTCTCATCGCCATGCCCGGCATGGGGGACGACACCTTCTCGGGTGCCGTGGTCTACCTGTGCGAGCACAACGAGAACGGCGCGCTGGGCCTGGTGATCAACAAGCCCATCGACATCAAGCTGAAGAACCTGTTTCAGAAGGTCGAGCTGACGCTCGACCGCGAGGCGCTGGCCGAGCAGCCGGTGTTCTACGGCGGCCCGGTGCAGCCCGAGCGTGGCTTCGTGCTGCACGAGAAGGTGGGCGATCAGCCGCCCTACAGCAGCACCCTGGCCATCCCGGGGGGACTGGCGATGACCACCAGCAAGGACGTGCTCGAGGCGCTGTCGGCCGGTGGCGGCCCCCAGCGGCTGCTGGTCACGCTGGGCTACAGCGGCTGGGGCGCCGGGCAGCTCGAAGACGAACTCGGCCGCAACGGCTGGCTGACAGTGGACGCCACGCCCGAGATCATCTTCGACACGCCGGTCGAGCAGCGCTACGCGCGCGCGGTGTCGCTGCTGGGCTTCGACCCGCGCATGCTCAGCCAGGAGGCGGGCCACGCATGAGCGCAGGCGCGACGGGCCGCACGCAGTCGTTCCTGGCATTCGATTTCGGCCTCAAGCGCACCGGCGTGGCCACCGGCAACAGCCTGCTGCGCCAGGCCAGCCCGCTGACCACCGTGGCCGCCGAGGGGGATGCCCGCTTCGAGCGCATCGCCCGCCTGATCGCCGAGTGGCAGCCCGATGCGCTGGTGGTCGGCATCCCGGTCCATCCCGACGGCGCGCCGCACGACAATACCCGGCGCGCGCAGCGCTTTGCCCGCCAGCTGCACGGCCGCTTCCAGCTGCCGGTGCACGAGGTGGACGAGCGCTACAGCACCACCGAAGCGGCGGCGGGCGGGGCGCGGGACCTCGACGCCGCGGCTGCCGCGGTGATCCTCGACCAGTTTCTGCGGACCATGACATGACCCTGACCCCCATGCTCGCCACGTTCGCTGCCCCCCGAGGGGGCGCGTCATCACCTTCGGGCGGCCGGGCGGTGATGCCATGAGCAACCTGATCCTCGATGCCGAGGCGCTGTACACCGAGATGCGCTCGGGCGTGCAGGCGCTGTGGCGCCCCGGCATGGCCCTGCTGGGCATCTGGTCGGGCGGCGCCTGGCTGGCCGAGCGCCTGGCCGCCGACCTGGCCGATCTGCCCGGCATCGGCAAGCCCGGCGTGATCAGCAGCACGCTGCACCGTGACGATTTCTCCGAGCGCGGCATGCACGGCGGCACCGATGCCACCAAGATCCCGTTCGCGGTGGACGGCGCCCACATCCTGCTGATCGACGACGTGCTGTTCACCGGCCGCACCATCCGCGCGGTGCTCAACGAGCTGTTCGACTTCGGCCGCCCGGCCAGCGTGACGCTGGCCGTGCTGGTCGACCGCGGCGGTCGCGAGCTGCCCATCCAACCGGCCTTCGCGGCGGCCAAGGTCTCGTTGCCGGCCCGCCAGAAGCTGGCGCTGACGCGCCTGGACGACGGCCGCTTCACCTTCGCCATCAAGGGGAGCGACTGACACCATGCTGCACAAGCGCAACCCCCAGCTCAATCGCCACGGCGAGCTGATCCACCTGCTGTCCATCGAGGGCCTGCCGCGCGAGGTGGTGAGCAACATCCTCGACACCGCCGGCACCTTCCTGTCGGTCAACGACCGCGAGGTCAAGAAGGTGCCGCTGCTGCGCGGCAAGAGCGTGTTCAACCTGTTCTTCGAGAACAGCACACGCACCCGCACCACCTTCGAGATCGCGGCCAAGCGGCTGAGCGCCGACGTCATCAACCTCGACATCGCCAAGAGCAGCGCCAGCAAGGGCGAGAGCCTGCTCGACACCATCGCGAATCTTTCCGCGATGCATGCCGACATGTTCGTGGTGCGGCACAGCGAGAGCGGCGCGCCCTACCTGATCGCCCAGCACTGCGCGCCGCACGTGCATGTGGTCAACGCCGGCGACGGGCGCCATGCCCACCCGACGCAGGGGCTGCTGGACATGTACACGATCCGGCACTTCAAGCAGGACTTCACCCAGCTCAGCGTGGCCATCGTCGGCGACATCGTGCACAGCCGCGTGGCGCGCAGCGACATCCACGCGCTGACCACGCTGGGCGTGCCCGAGGTGCGAGTGGTCGGCCCGCGTACCCTGGTGCCCGGCGACCTGCGCGAGATGGGCGTGCGCGTCTGCCACAGCATGGAAGAGGGCATCAAGGATGCCGACGTCGTCATCATGTTGCGCCTTCAGAACGAGCGCATGACCGGCGGCATGCTGCCCAGTTCCGGCGAGTTCTTCAAGGAATTCGGCCTCACCCCGGCCAAGCTGGCCCTGGCCAAGCCTGACGCCATCGTGATGCACCCGGGCCCGATCAATCGCGGGGTCGAGATCGACTCCAGCGTGGCCGACGGCG
>JAURXG010000360.1 GCA_030654555.1 Aquabacterium sp. | reverse complement strand
CGCCGTGCCGTGCACGGCGTGCTGCTGCTCGACAAGCCGCTGGGCTGGTCGAGCAACGATGCCTTGCAGAAGGCCAAGTGGCTGCTGCGCGCCGAGAAGGCCGGCCACACCGGCACGCTCGACCCGCTGGCCACCGGGCTGCTGCCGCTGTGCTTCGGCGCGGCCACCAAATTCAGCCAGGTCAGCCTGGACGCCGACAAGGCCTACCACGCCACGCTGCGCCTGGGCCAGCGCATGAGCACCGGC
This sequence comes from Aquabacterium sp., assembly GCA_030654555.1. Classification (GTDB taxonomy): domain Bacteria; phylum Pseudomonadota; class Gammaproteobacteria; order Burkholderiales; family Burkholderiaceae_C; genus Pseudaquabacterium. Next base: position 1,530 of record JAURXG010000360.1, on the reverse strand, counting down.
GACCTGGAAGGCGAGCTGGTCGAGGAACGCCCGGTCGCGGTCGATCGCGCCAAGCTCGACGCGGTGGTGGCGCAGTTCACCGGCGCCATCGACCAGCTGCCACCGATGCATTCGGCGCTGAAGAAGGACGGCAAGGCGCTGTACGAGTACGCCCGCGCCGGCCAGACGGTGCAGCGCGACACCCGCCGGGTGAGCATTCACGCGCTCGACATCGTCGACTGGCAGGATGCCCGGCTGGTGATCGACGTGCGCTGCAGCAAGGGCACCTATATCCGCACGCTGGCCGAGGACATCGGCGAGGCGCTGGGTTGTGGCGCCCACCTGACGGGCCTGCGCCGCACCGCCAGCGGCCCGCTGACCTTGGACGGCGCGGTGACGCTGGCAGCGCTGGAGGCCATGAGCGAGGCCGAGCGCCTGGCCTGCCTGCGCCCGGTGGATGCGCTGCTGGCCGACTGGCCCAGCCTGGCGCTGGATGCCGACGAGGCCGGCAAGTTCCTCACCGGCCTGCGCCGCCGCGTGCTCCAGCCCGACGTGCCGGCGCTGCGCGTCTACGGCCCCGGGCCCGGTGAATTCCTGGGCAGCGCGCACCTGAGCGCCGGCGAGCTGATCGCCGACCGCCTGATGAGCCCGGTCGAGGTGCGGGCATTGCGGCCCGGTGCCACGGGCGCCGCCGAGCCACCCGACCCCGCGGTGGGCGCGCCTGCCAGCAGTGCAGCCAGCGCCACCGCCCAGCCTGCCTGACCCCGAATTTCCACGAGAACCACCATGACCCTGCAAATCCGCAACATCGCCATCATTGCGCACGTCGACCACGGCAAGACCACCATGGTCGACCAGCTGCTGCGCCAATCGGGCACCTTCGCCGACCATGAAAAAGTGGTCGACACCGTGATGGACAGCAACGCCATCGAGCGTGAGCGCGGCATCACCATCCTGGCCAAGAACTGCGCGGTCAGCTGGGAAGGCACGCACATCAACATCGTCGACACCCCGGGCCACGCCGACTTCGGCGGCGAGGTCGAGCGTGCACTGTCGATGGTCGACGGCGTGGTGCTGCTGATCGACGCGCAGGAAGGCCCGATGCCGCAGACGCGCTTCGTCACCAAGAAGGCGCTGGCGCTGGGCCTGAAGCCCATCGTGGTGGTCAACAAGGTCGACAAGCCGGGCGCCAAGCCCGACGCGGTGAGCAACGCCGCCTTCGACCTGTTCGACAAGCTCGGCGCCAACGACGAGCAGCTCGACTTCCCGGTGGTCTACGCCTCGGGCATCAACGGCTGGTCGTCGCTGACCGAAGGCGCGCCCGGCGAGCAGTGGGGCCCCGACATGTCGGCCCTGTTCAACACCATCCTCAAGCATGTGCCGGCGCAGACCGGCGACCCGGCGGCGCCGCTGCAGCTGCAGATCTCGGCGCTGGACTTCTCCACCTTCGTCGGCCGCATCGGCGTGGGCCGGATCGGCGCCGGCACCATCAAGCCCGGCATGGACGTGCTGGTGATGGAAGGTCCGGACGGCAAGTCGGTGAAGGGGCGT
>JAURXG010000325.1 GCA_030654555.1 Aquabacterium sp. | reverse complement strand
TCCTGAACAACGGCTTTTTCGTCGGCGAGGCGATCCGCCTGACGCCGCAAGACCGGCTGTGCATCCCCGTGCCGCTGTACCACTGCTTCGGCATGGTGATGGGCAACCTGGGCTGCCTGACGCATGGCGCCGCGATGGTCTACCCGGCCGAGGCCTTCGACCCGCTGGCCGTGCTGCAGACGGTGCAGGACGAGCGCTGCACCGCGCTGTACGGCGTGCCGACGATGTTCATCGCCGAGCTCGACCACCCGCGCTTCGCCGAGTTCGACCTGTCGAGCCTGCGCACCGGCATCATGGCCGGATCACCCTGCCCGATCGAGGTGATGAAGCGGGTGCAGGCGCAGATGAACATGACCGAGGTGACCATCGCCTACGGCATGACCGAGACCTCGCCGGTGTCCACGCAGAGCGCGGTCGACGACCCGCTGGACCGGCGCGTGTCCACCGTGGGCCGGGTGCAGCCGCACCTGGAGGTGCAGATCGTCGATGCCGATGGCCGGCCGGTGCCCTGCGGCAGCACCGGCGAGCTGTGCACCCGCGGCTACTCGGTGATGAAGGGCTACTGGGACGACGAGGCCAAGACGGCGGAGGCGGTGGACGCCGACGGCTGGATGCACACCGGCGACCTGGCCACGATGGACGACCAGGGCTACGTCAACATCGTCGGGCGCCTGAAGGACATGGTGATCCGCGGCGGCGAGAACGTCTACCCGCGCGAGATCGAGGAGTTCCTCTACCGCCACCCGGCCGTGCAGGACGTGCAGGTGGTGGGCGTGCCCGACGCCAAGTACGGCGAGGAGCTGTGCGCCTGGATCGTGCTGCGCCCGGGCGCATCGGCCAGCGCCGACGACATCCGTGCCTTCTGCCGCGGCCAGATCGCGCACTACAAGATCCCGCGCCACATCCGCTTCGTCGACGCCTTCCCGATGACGATCACCGGCAAGGTGCAGAAGTACCTGATGCGCCAGCAGAGCATCGCCGACCTGGGCCTGGCCGAGCAGAAGACCGCATGACGGCGGCATGATCCCTGCATGGCGGGGCGCGCCACGATCGAACAGGACCCGGCGATGACCGCCTTCCACTACACCCGCACCGACTCCAACGACGTCAACGACCATGCCGCCAGCCTGTCGGGTTGGGACCAGCAGTACGAGCAGATGTCGCCCGGCTGCTTCGAGGGCCGGCTCGAAGACCTGCGGCTGGGCCCGATGCAGGTCTTCCGCGAGAGCACCCAGCGCTCGGTGCTGCAGCGCGGCGCCCCCGGCCCCCGCACGCTGACGCTGGCCACGCCGGTGGGCGGCCCCAACGCGGGCTGGTTCTGCGGCCGCCGCATCGATGCCCAGCAGGCCTTCGGGCTGGTCTCGGGCGGCGAATTCGAACTCGCCACGCACGGCGCCTTCGACATCGTCGCCGTCGGCGTGGACCGCGAGTTCCTCGAACGCTACTCGCAGCGGGTGGACGGCATCCGTTTCGTGGACGCCCTGCAGCGCAACGACGTGGTCGAAGGCAGCGCCGACGCCAACGCCACGCTGCGCGAGCTGCTGCTGGCGGCCCTGTGCACCGCGCGCGAGAGCCCCCGCCTGCTGCAGCAGGACCCGCTGCGCCGGGCGCTGGTCAATTCGCTGTGCGATGCGCTGATCGCCCGGCTCGGCCACCCGTCGCCGGCGCTGGCCTCGGCCGAGACCACTGCCGCCACGCGCCAACGTGTGGTGCGCGAGGCCCGCCGCTACATGCGCGAGCATGCCGAAGCGCCGATCAACGTGCCCGATCTGTGCCAGGCCATCCACGTCTCGCGGCGCACCTTGCAGTACAGCTTCCAGGACGTGCTGCAGATGAGCCCCGTGACCTACCTGCGCGCACTGCGCCTGAACGGCGTGCGCCGCGACCTGAAACGCGGCGGTGACGAGCCGGTGGCCGACCGCGCCGCGCGCTGGGGCTTCTGGCACCTGTCGCGATTCGCGGCCGACTACCGGCACCTGTTCGGTGAGCTGCCCTCGCAGACGCTGCGCCACGCGCGCGGCCTGGTCACCGCGCACTGAGATGTCCGCCCCCACGGCGCTGCGCCCCTGCCGCCGCGGGCTTGCCGAATCGGGATAACCGTCGCGGGTCGGTGCACGCCACACTGCAGCCGCACCCTGGCCCCGCACGGTTGCGGAATGGGTGGTCGAACAAGGATCGCCATGACGCCTCGCGACACCCTCGCCCGGGTCGGGTTTGCCGCCTGCCTGGTGCTGGCCGGCAGCGCCGGCCAGGCCGCCAAGCCGGTGCCGGCCGAACTGCAGCCCGAGACGCTGACCACCTCGACCATCGCCGCCAGGCACACCGCCCGGGTCTACGTGGCCGATGTCGCCATCAGCCACATCAGCGACGGCCGCATCCGCGTCTACGACGCGCTGGACGGCCGCTTCCTGGGCATGGTGTCCACCGCCTACGCCGGCAACTTCGCGCTGGCCGACCAACGCGACGAGCTGTACGTGGCCACCACCCACCTCAGCCGCAGCACCCGTGGCGACCGTACCGACGTGCTGGAGGTGCACGACACCCAGTCGCTAGGCTTCAAGTACGAGGTGCTGCTGCCACCCAAGCGGGCGCAGGCGCTGAACTACCGCGGCCTGGTGCGGGCCACCGGCAACGGCAAGTTCGTGCTGGTGCAGAACGCCACGCCGGCCACCTCGATCACCGTGGTCGATCTGGCCGGCCGCAAGGTGGCCGCCGAGGTGCCCACGCCCGGCTGCTGGGGCGTGATGCCGGCGGCCACGCACGGCCAGCGCTTCTCGATGCTGTGCGGCGACGGCACGGTGGCCACGGTCACGCTGGACGACAACGGCCAGGCCATCGACCGGCAGGTGACGGGCAAGCTGTTCGACGGCGACGCCGATGCCTGGTTCCACCATGCCGAGCAGGTGGGCGACCGCTACTGGTTCCTGTCGTTCCACGGCCGCATCACCGAGCTGAACCTGGGCGGCGCGGTGGCGCAGGTCAAGGCCACCCACGACCTGGTGGCCGGCGCCGACCAGAAGGCCGGCTGGCGCCCGGGCGGCTACCAGAACTTCGCCGTCGATCCTTCGGGCCGCTACCTGGTGGCCGGCATGCACCCCCAGGGCGCCGAGGGCTCGCACAAGCGGCCGGCGGCCAAGCTCTGGGTCTATGACTTGCAGGCCGGCAAGCGCAGCGCGGTGCTGCCGGGCGCGGCGGTGCTGTCGCTCACCTTCTCGCAGAACGGCCAGCGGCTGATGGCGCTGGACGGCGAGAAGGGCGCGCTGCACAGCTGGGGCTGGAACGCCGGCAAGCTCAAGAAGCTGGCCTACGTGCCGGGCGCGGGCGAAGCCTCGCTGCACCTGGAATCGCACGACTGACCGGGCCCGCGCATGCACTGGCTGCCACCGATCGACCCCTTGCCGCTGATGATCGCCGCCGGCTGGATCGCCGCGCTGCTGCTGCACGCGGCCGCGGCCAAGCTGGCCGACCGCGGCCTGTTCCACCAGCACATCGCCGCCTACGGCGTGCCCGAGGCACTTCAGCCCGCGCTGGTGTGGGCGCTGCCGCTGGCCGAAGCCGTGGCCGCGCTGGGCCTGGTCACGCCCTGGCGCGGCGCGGCGGCGTTGCTGGCCGCGGCGCTGCTGCTGCTGTACGCCGGCGCGATGGGCTTCCACCTGGCGCAGGGCCGGGTGCTCGATTGCGGTTGCGGCGGTGCGCCGCTGCCGCTGTCGGGCTGGCTGCTGGCGCGCAACGGGCTGCTGGCCGCGGTGGCGCTGGCCGCCGGCCTGCCGGCC
>JAURXG010000322.1 GCA_030654555.1 Aquabacterium sp. | reverse complement strand
CGCCGCTGTGGGTGGAGGGCATGATCGCCGGCAAGGGCTGGATCGCGCTGGCGCTGACGACCTTCGCCACCTGGCGCCCGGCGCGTCTGCTGCTGGGCGCCTACCTGTTCGGCGGCGTCACGATGCTGCAGTTCCACCTGCAGGGCGAGGGCGTCGAGATCGCCAGCCAGTGGCTGTCGATGCTGCCCTATGTGTCGACCATCGTGGTGCTGGTGCTGATCTCGCGCAACCCCAGCTTCATCCGCATCAACATGCCCGCCTCGCTGGGCAAACCGTTCCATCCTGGCGCCTGAGGCGGGCGCCCGGCCCATAATTTCGCATTGCATCCTGTTCCAACCCCTGGAGTCCCCATGACCCTGAAGACGAAGCGCTCCCTGCTCAAGCTGGCTGGCTGGTCCACGCTGGCGGCCACCGCGGCCCTGGTGGGCTGCGGCAAGAAGGAAGAAGCCGCGCCCGCCGCGGCCGCCCCGGCCAGCGCCCCGGCCTCGGCCGCCGCTGCCAAGCCCGAACCGCTGAAGGTGGCCTTCGCCTACATCGGCCCGGTGGGTGATGGTGGCTGGACCTTCGCCCACGACAACGGCCGCAAGGCGCTGGAGAAGGAACTGGGCGACAAGATCGTCACCAGCTTCGTCGAGAACGTGCCCGAGTCGGCCGACGCCGAGCGGGTGATCCGCGACATGGTGGGCCAGGGCAACAAGCTGGTGTTCGGCACCACCTTCGGCTACATGGAGCCGATGCTCAAGGTGGCCGCCGACAGCAAGGACGTGAAGTTCGAGCACGCCACCGGCTACAAGACCGCCGAGAACCTGCGCACCTACGACAGCCGCACCTACGAGGGCGCCTACATGGCCGGCGTGATCGCCGGCGCGATGACCAAGACCAATACGCTGGGCGTGGTGGGCTCGGTGCCCATCCCCGAGGTGATCCGCAACATCAACTCGTTCACGCTGGGCGCGCAGAGCGTCAACCCCAAGATCAAGACCAAGGTGGTCTGGGTCAACAAGTGGTTCGACCCGCCGAAGGAGACCGAGGCCGCCACCGCGCTGATCAATGGCGGCGCCGACGTGCTGATGCAGAACACCGACTCGCCCGCGGTGCTGAAGACCGCGCAGGACAAGGGCAAGCGCGCCTTCGGCTGGGACTCGGACATGACCGCCTACGGCCCCAAGGCCCACCTCGGCTCGGCCGTCATCAACTGGGGCCCGTACTACATCAAGGCCACCAAGGACGCGCTGGAGGGCAAGTGGGCCACCGGCCAGGCCTGGTGGGGTGTCAAGGAAGGTGCGATCGACTTCGTCGGCATCGCCGAGGACGTGCCGGCCGACATCAAGGCCAAGGTCGAGACCGTCAAGGCCGGCCTGAAGGACGGCAGCTTCGTGATCTGGAAGGGCCCCATCGCCGACAACACCGGCAAGGTGGTGCTGGCCAAGGACGCGGTGGCCGACGATGCCTTCCTGGGCGGCGTGAAGTTCTACGTCAAGGGCGTCGACGGCAAAGTGCCTGGCGACAAGTAAGCCCGCCGTCCTCGTGCAGGCCGCCCGCCCTCTGGCCGGGCGGCTTTTTCCTTTCAAGCCATCGGAGTGACTCGATGATCGATTTCGCCGCCATCCCGCGCACCGCGCTGCCGGCCCTGCTGCGCAGCGCGCCCAAGGCCGAGCTGCACATCCACATCGAGGGCTCGCTGGAGCCCGAGCTGATCTTCAGGCTGGCGCAGCGCAACGGCGTGGCCCTGGCCTACCCCAGCGTCGAGGCGCTGCGCGCCGCCTACGCCTTCACCGACCTGCAGAGCTTTCTCGACATCTACTACGCCGGTGCCAGCGTGCTGTTGAAGGAGGCCGACTTCTTCGACATGGCCTGGGCCTATTTCGAACGTGCAGCGGCCGACCACGTGGTGCATGCCGAGCTGTTCTTCGATCCGCAGACCCACACCGACCGCGGCGTGGACATCGGCGTGGTGATCAACGGCC
>JAURXG010000320.1 GCA_030654555.1 Aquabacterium sp. | reverse complement strand
GCATGTCCGACAGGCGGAGGCGCATGTCGACGCGATCGAGAAGATCGTCGATGCCGAGGCGGTCGAGATCCAGCAGGCCTTCAACGATTCGATGCAGCGCACGCTGTGGCTGTTTGTCGGCGTGCTGGGGCTGGTGGTCGTGGTGGTGGTGCCGCTGACGCTGCTGAACTCGCACTCGATCATCGTCCCGATGCAGCAGGCGCGCGATGTGGCGCTGGCCATCGCCAAGGGCGACCTGACGCAGCCGGTGGACGTGCGCGGCCAGGACGAAGCGGCCGAACTGCTGCAGGCGCTGGCGCAGATGCAGACCGCGCTGGGCGGCCTGGTGGGCGAGGTGCGGCAGGCCTCCGAGAGCATCCACGTGGCCTCCAACGAGGTGGCCTCCGGCAACCTGGACCTGAGCGGGCGCACCGAGCAGGCCGCCGGCAACCTGCAGCAGACCGCCGCGTCGATGCACCAGCTGACCAAGAGCGTGCAGCACAGCGCCGAGTCGTCGCGCCACGCCAGCGAGCTGGCCAGCTCGGCCAGCAGCGTGGCCGAGCGTGGCGGTGAGGTGGTGGCCCAGGTGGTGAGCACGATGGACGAGATCAACCACGCGTCGCGGCGCATCGCCGACATCATCGGCACCATCGACGGCATCGCCTTCCAGACCAACATCCTGGCCTTGAACGCGGCGGTCGAAGCCGCCCGCGCCGGCGAGCAGGGCCGCGGCTTCGCGGTGGTGGCCGGTGAGGTGCGCAGCCTGGCGCAGCGCAGCGCCGCCGCGGCCCGCGAGATCAAGACCCTGATCGGCGCCAGCGTCGACAAGGTGGACGCCGGCACCCGGCTGGTGAAGGACGCCGGCAGCACCATGGGCGACATCGTGGCCTCGGTGCAGCGCGTCAAGGACATCATCCAGGCCATCACCAGCGCCGCCAGCGAGCAGAGCCAGGGCATCGGCCAGATCAACGGCGCGGTGACCACGCTCGATGGCATGACGCAGCAGAACGCCGCGCTGGTCGAGCAGAGCGCCGCTGCCGCCGAGAGCCTGAAGGACCAGGCCGGTCGCCTCAGCGACGTGGTGGCCCGCTTCCAGGTGCACGCCCATGGCCGCCAGCCGGCCTGAAGCCCAGCGTTCCCGACGCAACAGCGCCACCGCCCCAGACAACTTTCCCACCGCTGCCGGGCGCATCCGGCGACACCGCAACCCCGCAAGGAGCCCCACCATGAAGACACCCATCCTCGTCACCGCCCTCGCCCTGTCGAGCGGCCTGCTGTTCAGTCTGCCTGCCGGCGCCGCTGCCAAGGACGGCAAGGCCACCAAGGAAGAAGCCGTGGCGGCCGTCAAGAAGGGCGTGGCCTTCGTCAAGGCCAACGGCAAGGACAAGGCCTACGCCGAGTTCAGCAACAAGCAGGGCGCCTTCGTCGAAGGCGACCTGTACCTCGTGGTCTACGGCCTGGACGGCACGGTGCGCGCCCACGGCGCCAACGAGAAGATGGTCGGCAAGAACATGATCGACTTCAAGGACGTCGACGGCAAGCCCTACGTCAAGGAGCGCGTGGACCTGGCCCAGAGCAAGGGCACGTTCTGGCAGGACTACAAGTTCACCAACCCGACCAGCAAGAAGATCGAGCCCAAGCAGATGTACTGCGAGAAGCTCGACGACTCGGTGGTCTGCGGCGGCGTCTACAAGTAAGCGAAGAACCGTCTGCCGCTCAGGTCGATGCAAGGAAGTCCACGATGAAACTCGGTACCAAACTGCTGTTGGCCCCGCTGCTGACCGGGCTGATCGCCCTGGCCGGCGGCGGCTTGAACGCCGCCTTGATGGCGCGGCAATCGGCGGCCAGCGCCGATGCCTTTCGCACCGACCTGGACAAGCTGCGCACCATCACCCAGGTGGAAGAACAGCTGGGCCAGCTGCACGCCGGCGTCTACCGCACGGTGGCGCTGATCGGATCCATGGACGAGCCCGCCATCAAGACCTTTCGCACCGAGTTGAAGCGCCAGGTGGACGGTGTGGCCAAGGCGGTGTCCGCCGTGGCCGGCACGACCGACCGCGACGAAGGGCTGCGCAAGCAGGTCGACCAGATCAGCGGCCATCTGCAGCGCTACGTGCAGCAGGCCGACAACGCGGTGGACATGGCTTCGGTCGATCCGAACACCGGTGCGGTGTCGATGCAGAGTGCCGACCAGAGCTTCAAGGCCGTCAGCAAGACCATGACCGACATCGTGGCGCTGATCGACAGCCAGGCGGTCGCGGCCACCGCGGCGTCCAGCCAGCGCGCCGGCTGGCAGACGCTGGCGCTGCTGCTGGCCAGC